>DASXXY010000112.1:0-6704 GCA_036502805.1 Gaiellales bacterium
GCCTCGGTCTCGAGATCGTCGACTCGCAGCCGATCATGCTCTCGGCGCGCGCGCACAAGACGGCCGATGAGATCGCGCTGCTCGAGCACGCCGCGGCGATCGTCGACGCGGTCTACGAGGACATCTACCGCATGCTCCGCCCGGGCGTGCGCGAGCACGAGGTCGTGGCGATGGCGATGCAGCGGCTGTTCGAGCTCGGCTCGGAGCAGGTCGAGGCCATCAACGCCGTCTCGGGCGACCGCTGCAACCCGCATCCGCACGTCTTCTCCGACCGCCTGCTGCGCCCCGGCGACCAGGCGTTCTTCGACGTCATCCACTCCTTCATGGGCTACCGCACGTGCTACTACCGCACGTTCAACGTGGGCGGCGTGACGCAGTCGCAGCTCGACGCCTACAAGCAGTGCCGCGAGTGGCTCGACGCGTCGATCGAGCTCGTCAAGCCCGGCGTCACGACCGACCGCATCGCGGCCGTGTGGCCGACCGCCGAGGAGCTCGGGTTCGCCGACGAGCAGGCCTGCTTCGGCCTCCAGTTCGGCCACGGCCTCGGCGTCAGCCTCTACGAGGCGCCGATGATCTCGCGCGTGCACTCGCTCGACCACCCGATCACGATCGAGCCGGGCATGGTGTTCGCGCTCGAGACGTACTGCGCCGCGAGCGACGGGCACTCCGCCGCGCGCATCGAGGAGGAGGTCGTCGTGACCGAGGACGGCAATCGCATCATCACGAAGTTCCCCGCCGACGAGCTGCTCGTGTGCGGCAAGACGTACGTGCGCGGCGCCGACCTGATGCGCGAGGGAGTGGTGATCTGATGGAGGCCGCGACGATCGCCTCGGCGGCGCCCACGCCCGCCGACCGCGAGCCGATGCTCGCGCTGTACCGCCGCATGCGCCTGATCCGGCGCTTCGAGGAGGCCGTCCACGCGCTCTTCCTGAAGGGCGAGGTGCACGGCACGACGCATCTCTACAACGGCGAGGAGGCCTCGGCCACCGGCGTCGGCTCGACGCTCGGCGAGGGCGACCGCGTGGCCGGCACCTACCGCGGCCACGGGCACGCGCTCTCGCTCGGCACGTCGCCGCAGGGCCTGCTCGACGAGCTGCTTGGGCGTTCGACCGGCGTCTGCGGCGGCCGCGCGGGCTCGATGAACGTGATCGACCTGGAGCACGGCCTGATCGGCTGCTTCGGCATCGTCGGGGGCTCGATCTCGGCCGCGCTTGGCGCATCGCTCGCGCTCAAGGGGACGGGCAAGGTCGCCGTCGCCTACTTCGGCGAGGGCGCGACGAACCAGGCCTACTTCCACGAGTGCCTGAACTTCGCGCGCGTCTTCGACCTGCCGGCCGTGTTCGTGTGCGAGAACAACCTCTACGGCGAGTTCACGCCGATGGAGCAGGTCACGGCCGGCCAGATCCGGCTGCGCGTCGAGGGCCTCGACATCGCCTACCGGCGCGTCGACGGCATGGACGTGTGGGCGACGCGCGCAGCGGCGCTGCAGGCCACCGAGCGCGCCCGCGCCGGGCACGGGCCGGTCTTCCTCGAGATGATGACCTACCGCTTCGTCGGTCACTCGCGCAGCGACCCGGGCCGCTACCGCAAGCCCGGCGAGCTCGAGCAGTGGCAGCAGCGCGACCCGCTGATCCTCGGGCGCAAGCGCCTGATCGACGACTGCGGCGCGAGCGCCGAGGACGTCGACGCCGTCGATGCGGCCGTCGAGGCCGAGATGACGGAGGTCATCGAGCGAGCGCTGGCGGCGCCGTACCCCGACCCCGCCGAGCCCGCCACCGCCTACAAGCCGTAGCAACCGCGCGATTGGGCATCTCACCCAATCGCGCAGGCGCCCACTCGCGAGCTGGCGTCGCGACCCCTCCACGCCCATCGCCGCCGGCGAGCGGTAGCGATCACACCAGCAGGCCCGACGCCGACCGTCGCGCGAACGGGGTCAGACCTCGATCGTGCAGACGCCAACGACGAGGACGCGAACACGCGACCATCGCATGATCGGGGTCTGACCCCGTTCGTGCAGCCGCCCAGGCCAGAACGAGCGGCACGCAGGAACATCCGACGACCCGCCGCCGCCGGGCTCCCCCGCCCGCGCGTGCTAGACAGCGGCCGATGAACCGCCTCGCCGATGTGATGCTGCGCGCGCGCTACGGCGTCGCCGCGGCCTGGCTCGTGGCCGCCGCGATCTCGCTGGCGGCCGTGTCCGGCGCCTTCGGGACGAAGCTCAACGACCTGCTCTCGAACCGCTTCGACCTGCCCGGCACCGAGAGCGAGCACGCCCGCTCCCTGCTCGCCGACCACTTCGGGCAGCGCCCGGACTCCGCCTTCACGATCGTCTTCGCGGGCGGCACGTCGCCAGGGGCGCAGACGGCCGCGCTGCAGCGCGCCGCGCGCGCCCTGCCGCACTCGCACGTCGGGCCGCTGCAGCCCGCGGGCCTCGGGCTGACGTTCGCGCAGCTCGACACGACGCTCGAGCCGCAGCCCGCGGCGCTGCGCACGGAGGCGATCCGGCACGCCATCGGCGAGGGCGGCGGCGCGGGGCGCGTCTACGTCAGCGGCCAGGTCGCGATCAACCACGACCTCGAGCCCGTCTTCGACTCCGACCTCAGGCGCGGTGAGGAGATCGCGATACCCATCGCGATCCTCGTGCTCCTGATCGTCTTCGGCACCGCCACGGCGACGCTCGTGCCGCTGCTCATGGCCGCGGGCACCGTGCCCGTCACGCTCGGCCTGCTGTGGGTCGTCGCACACGAGCTCAACATGGCGATCTACGTCACGAACCTCGTCACGCTGATCGGCATCGCGATCGCGATCGACTACTCGCTGCTCGTCGTCTACCGCTTCCGCGAGGAGCTGATCGGCGGCTCCGACGTGCGCGAGTCGCTGCGCACGACGATGCGCACCGCCGGCCACGCCGTGCTCTTCTCGGGCGCGACGGTCGCGATCGGGCTCGCCTGCCTGGTGCTGATCCCGCTGCCGTTCATCCGCTCGATGGGCATCGGCGGACTACTCATCCCGCTCGTCTCGATCGCCGCGGCGCTGACGCTGCTGCCCGCGCTGCTCGCGATCTTCGGCGGCAGCCTGCTGCGGCTGCGCGTGCCGTTCATCGGCCTGCGGCCCGACGACGACGGCGGCGTCTGGGCGCGCATCGCCGAGACGATCATGCGCCGGCCCGCGATCGTCGCCGGGCTCACGGCGGGCTTCCTGATCCTGCTCGCGCTGCCGGCGCCGCTGCTCTCGCTGACGCCTGGCTCGAGCAAGGGCCTGCCGGCCCAGTCGCAGGCCGTGCAGGGCCTCGAGCTGCTCGAGCACACGCTCGGGCCGGGCACGATCACGCCGCTGATCGCCGTCGTCGACAGCGGGCGCGCGCACGGCATCGGCGCGGCCGCGCCGGCCATGCGACGGCTCGTGCGCGAGCTGCGGGCCGACCGCGAGGTCACGATCGTGCAGACGCCCACGGACGCCGGGCTGCCGACCTACCTGCCGCCGGACGCGAGCGGGCGCTACGCGCGCATCGTCGTCGCGACGCGCCACGACTACGGCACCGACGAGGCCAAGAAGCTCGCCGAGCGCTTCCGCTCGCGGTACGTCCCCGAGGCGCGCTTCGGTGCGGCAACGCGCGTCTACGCAGGCGGCGGCCCGCCCGCGGGCGTCGACTTCATCGACCGCGCCTACGGGCTCTTCCCGTGGCTCGTGCTGGGCGTGCTCGCCGTCACCTACGTCGTCCTCATGCGCGCGTTCCGCTCGCTGCTCCTGCCGCTCAAGGCGGTGCTGCTCAACCTGCTCTCGGTGGGCGCGACGTACGGCCTGCTCGTGATGACGTTCCGCTGGGGCTGGGGTGGCATCATCGGCCTGCCGCAGGCGAATCAGATCGAGGCCTGGATCCCGATGTTCCTGTTCGCGATGCTGTTCGGGCTCTCGATGGACTACGAGGTCTTCCTGCTCTCGCGCATGCGCGAGCTGTACGACGAGACGGGCGACACGGAGCGCTCGGTCGCGCTCGGCCTGATGCGCACGGGCCGCATCGTGACGGCGGCCGCGGCGATCATGGTGGCCGCCTTCTCGGGCTTCATGCTCGGCAGCCTGATCGGCCTCGTGCAGTTCGGCTTCGGCCTCGCGGCGGCGATCACGATCGACGCGACGATCATCCGCGCGCTGCTCGTGCCGGCGCTGATGAAGCTGATGGGCGAGTGGAACTGGTACCTCCCGGCCTGGATCGCGCGCGTGCTGCGCGTCGAGCCCGGCCGGCGCGTCGCGAAGCTCTCGGGCGGCGAGCGCGGCGCCTGACGGCGTCGGGCCACGAGCGATCGCGCGCGCCACTCGGAACCCGGGGCGCGCCCGAGGTGTAGAAGAGGCGAGTGGACGGCGGGCAGAAGGCGCCGGATGACCGCCCCGTGCGCGCGCGGCGTGGCGACGCGCGCGCCTACGAATCCCTCGTCGAGGAGCACCAGGCAATCGCGTTCCGCACGGCATACCTCATCACGGGCTCGGCGGCCGATGCCGAGGAGGCCGCCCAGGAGGCGTTCGTGCGCGCCTGGCTCGCGCTGCGGCGCTTCCGCCGCGGCGCGGAGTTCCGACCCTGGCTGCTCACGATCGTGGCCAACGAGGCCAGGAACCGCGTGCGCGGCAGGCGCCGGCGGGAGGGCCTGGCCGAGCGCGCGGCCGGCGAGCTGGCGTGGCAGGCACCGGTCGCCGAGCTGCCCCTGCCGGGCGACGCTCGGCTGCGCGAGGCGCTCGCGGGCCTGCCCGAGCGCGATCGCAGCGTGCTCGGCTGCCGCTACGTGCTCGACCTCGGCGAGGCGGAGACGGCCGCCGTGCTCGGCATCGCCGTCGGCACCGTCAAGTCGCGCACGGCGCGCGCACTCGAGCGCCTGCGGGCCGCGCTGGGGGTGGCCGAGTGACGCTCGAGCGCGACCTGCGCGCCCTCGGCGAGGGCTTTCCCGAGAGCCCCGACCTGGCCGCGCGCGTGCGTGCGGCCACGCAGCGCGCGGGCGCACGGCGGCGCGGCCGCAGACGCGTCGCGGTGCTGGCGCTCGCGCTCTTCCTGCTCGTGCCCGCGACCGCGCTGGCCGTCTCCGGCGACCTGCGCGAGCGCGTGCTCGAGACGTTCGGCCTGCGCGACGTGCGCATCACCGAGGTCACGCGGCTGCCCGAGCTCGGCCCGGACGCGCGCCGGCTGCAGCTCGGGCCGCGCGTCTCGCTCGCGCGCGCCCGGCGCGATCTCGCGGCGGCCGTCTCGGCGCCGAGCCTCCTCGGCGCGCCCGACGGCATCTACGAGCAGCCGCTCGCAGCCGGCGTCGAGGTGACGTTCCTGTACGAGCCCGCAACCGTCGCGGCGCGCATCGGGGTGCGCCGGCGCGTGCTCGCGAGCATCGTGCGCGGGACGATCTCGCGGACGGTGCTCGGCAAGACCATCGCGCAGGCCACGAAGGCGACGCCGTTCACGCTCGACGGCGACCCCGCGCTGCTCCTGACGGGAGCCCCGCACATGATGGTCTTCTTCCGCACGGGCGCGGACAGCTTCGACCAGGTCTACACGCGCCTCGCGGGCACCACGCTGCTGTGGCAGCGCCGCGGCCTGCTCGTGCGCATCGAGGGCACGCTGCCGAAGGCCCGACTGATCGGCATCGCGCGCTCGATCTCCACCTAGCAGGGGGAGAGTCGTAAAAGGCCTGGTCGAGCAGCCAAGCGGTAGACTGAGCAGGCAATGGTCACGCGCGAGACGCATATGGCGGCGGGGCCGATCGATTGGGACGAGGTCCTGACGCCGCCCCAGGAGCTCGCAGCCGCCACCCGCGAGCTGATCCCCGAGCAGCCGCAGCTCGCCGCCGCCGAGCTCGAGCAGGTCGCGATCGCGATCCGCGACCGGCCCGGGCTGTGGGAGCCGCTGCTCGTCGTCGATCCCACGCACCGGCGCTACCGGCTGCTGTTCGAGGACGAGCGCACGGACATCTGGGTGCTCTGCTGGATGCCCGGCCAGTCGACCGGGTTCCACGACCACGACATCTCCGACGTCGGCCTCGCGATCGCGCGCGGCATGATCGTCGAGCGCCAGCTGCGCCTGCCGACGGGCGCCAGCGCGCTCAAGCTGCGCCACGGCGACACGCGCCAGGGCCCGGCCGGCTACGTGCACTCCGTCGCGCACGGCGAGGGCGAGCCGGCCGTGTCGATCCACTGCTACTCGCCGCCGCTGATGAAGGTCGGCCAGTACCGCGTCGACCCGCACGGCGTGCTGCGCCGCGACGCCGAGCACGGTCGCCGCGAGCTGGTGGACGAGACGATCGCCAGCGTCGCGCCCGAGCTCGTGTGAGCCAGTGACCGCGGGGTGACGACGCTCGAGACGTTCGCGCCCGAGCTCGTCGTGGTCGGAGGCGGCATGGGCGGCATCTCCTGCGCCATGCGCGCGTGCCATCTCGGCGCGCGCGTGGCGGTGATCGAGCCCGAGGCGCTCGGCGGCACCTGAATCAACGTCGGGTGCATCCCGACGAAGGCCCTGGTCAGGGCCGCCGAGATCGCGCACGGAGCGAGGCGGGGCCCGGAGTTCGGCGTCCGCACGACCGTCGAGATCGACGGTCCGGCCGTGATGGCGCGCGTGCAGCGGGTGGTCGACGACGGACGCCGCTTCTACGAGCAGCTGCTCGAGCGCAACGGCGTGCTGCGCGTGCGCGCACACGCGCGCTTCCGCGACGGCGCGCTCGTCGTCGGCGGCG
>DASXXY010000113.1:0-12768 GCA_036502805.1 Gaiellales bacterium
ACCTGCTCTCGTCGCGGCGCATCCGCCCGCACGGCACGAACCTGAACGGCATCTTCGGTCTGCTCACGAACGTTGCCTGGACGAGCGGCGGGCCGGTGGCGACGGACGAGCTCGAGCCCGCGCGACTGGCGGCCTACGCGCGCGGCGAGGAGCTCACCGTGCACGGCGTCGACAAGTTCCCGCGCATGGTCGACTACGTCGTGCCCTCAGGCGTGCGCATCGCGGACGCCGATCGCGTGCGGCTCGGCGCGCACCTCGCCGAAGGCACGACGGTCATGCACGAGGGCTTCGTCAACTTCAACGCGGGCACGCTCGGCGCGTCGATGGTCGAGGGCCGCATCTCCGCCGGCGTCGTGATCGGCGACGGCAGCGACGTCGGCGGCGGCGCGTCGATCATGGGCACGCTCTCGGGCGGCAACGAGATCGTGATCACCGTCGGCGAGCGCTGCCTGCTGGGCGCCAACTCCGGCCTCGGCATCCCGCTCGGCGACGACTGCACCCTGGAGTCCGGCCTCTACCTCACGGCCGGCACGAAGGTGCGCCTGCCGGACGGCGGCGTCGTGGCGGCCCGCGAGCTCTCCGGCATCAGCGGCATGCTCTTCCGCCGCGACTCGCAGAGCGGCGCAGTGCACGCGCTGCCGCGAGCGGGCGCCGGCTGGCAGGGCCTGAACGCCGCACTCCACGCGAACTAGGCGCTCGCCGCCTCCGCACGATCGCACCACTCTTCGAAGACGGCGCGGGCGTGGACCTGCATGAGCGGCGAGCCGGCGCGGAACTCGACGAGCAGCTGGTCGCTGCCGCCCGGCCCGAGCACGCGGTCGGCGTACTCGGCATAGGCCGGAACGTCCGCCCACTCCTCGCCCATGGCCTCGGTCACCTCGACGTGGAACTGCACCGCGTAGGCGACGGGGCCGACACGGTAGGCCTGGTTGGCGTAGGCCGGCGACGAGGCCAGCAGCACGCCGCCCGCGGGCAGGTCGAACGTGTCGCCGTGCCACTGCAGCGTGTCGATCTCGGCCGGCAGGGCACCGAGCACGGGGTCGGTCATGCCCGCGGCGGTAAGCTCGATGCCGAGCACGCCGACCTCGGGCGCCGGGCCGGCGTAGACGCGCGCGCCGAGCGCGGCGGCGAGCAGCTGCGCGCCGAGGCAGCTGCCCCAGAACGGGCGCCCGGCGCGCACGTGGCTCGCGATCGCGGCCTTCTCGCCCACGAGCCACGGGTGCTCGGTCTCGTCGTTGACGCTCATCGGACCGCCCATGGCGACGATCGCGTCGAACTCGCCGCCGGGCAGCGGCTCACCCTCGTCGAGCTCCACGCGCACGAGCTCGTGCTCGCGCTCGCGCAGGACGTCCTCGAACACGCCGGGCGGCTCACAGGCGATGTGCTGCAGCACGAGCACGCGCATCAGACGGCCGCCTTGCTGCCGGTTCCGAGGCGCGCGGCCTCGCGCCGGAGGACGCTCCAGGCGGTGGCGACGTCGTCCTCGCACGTCCAGCCGTTGCCGATCGCGAGCCGCAGCACGTGCCGTCCGTTCAGTCGCGTGTGCGAGAGGTAGGCCTCGCCGCCGGCGTTGACGGCCTCCATCAGCGCCTCGCTGAGCGCGTCGTCGCCCTCGGGCCGGAAGCACACGACCGAGAACGGGCGCGGCGCGCACAGCTCCCAGCCGGGCTCGTCCTGCACCCAGCCTGCGAACAGCTCGGCGAGGCGGACGTGCTCCCGGATCAGCGCCTGCAGGCCCGAGCGCCCGTGGCAGCGCAGCACCGCCCAGAGCTTGAGCGCGCGGAAGCGCCGGCCGAGCGCGGGGCCGTACTCGTTGAGGTTCGTGACCCCCTCGGCGGCCGACGTGCGCAGGTACTCGGGCGTGAGCGCGAAGGCGGCGCGCAGATCGTCGGGGCGCGCCGTGAACAGGCAGGAGCAGTCGATCGGCGTGAACAGCCACTTGTGCGGGTTGACGACGAGCGAGTCGGCGCGCTCGAAGCCCGGCGTGCGCAGCTCGGGACAGACGCGCGCGGAGCCGCCGTAGGCGCCGTCGATGTGCAGCCAGACGCCGTTCGCGGCTGCGGCGTCGGCGATCTCCGGCACGGGATCGACGGAGGTCGTCGAGGTCGTGCCCACGGTCGCGACGACGGCGCAGGCGTCGCTCAGGTCGAGCCGGTCGAGGCGCAGGCGGAACCCGTCGTCGACCGGGACGTGGCGCAGCTCGAGGCCGAGGATGCGCGCCGCGCGGTCGACCGAGGAGTGCGCGTGCTCGGAGGCGACGACGACGCGCCGGTCGGGGCGCGCGCTACGCGCGGCGCAGAGCGCGGCGAGCGTGGACGTGGACGCGGAGTCCTCGATGTGGCCGTGCCACTCGGCCGGCAGCCCGAGCAGCTGGCCGAGCCACGAGAGCGTCAGCTCCTCGAGCTCGGTGACCGCCGGCGAGGTGCGCCAGAGCATGCCGTTCGCGTTCAGGGTCGCGGCCAGCAGCTCGGCGAGGATGCCGGGCGCAGACGCCGTGATGCCGAAGTAGGCGAAGAAGCGGGGGTGGTTCCAGTGCGTCATCCCCGGCATCAGCACGCGGTCGAGGTCGGCGAGCACGGCGGAGAACGGCTCGGCGTCCTCGGGCGGCGAGGCCGGCAGCTGGGCGCGGATGTCGCCGGGGGCGACCGTCGACATCACCGGCCGCTCGCGCAGCCCCTCGAGGTAGTCGGCCGCCCAGTCGATCGCGGCGTGGCCGTCGGCGCGGAACTGCTGCGAATCCGTCATGCCGGGGAGGCTAGCGCGGGGCTGCGGATCCATGAGTCGCGCGATGGCCGTCGGGGGCGTCTCGGGCGAACTCGATGCCTCCGCGGGGCGGCGGCAGCGGCCCGAGCTGCCGGGCCAGCCGCTCGCGCAGCAGCAGGTACTCCTCCCAGCGCCGGCGCAGCGGGCCCGGTGGGCGCACGACCACGCGTGGCGCCACGATCACCTGCCCGAGGCGGAACTGCTCGCGCGTCAGGTCGAGCTCGAGACCGTCGTCCAGGCGGTTCCACCAGTGGTGGCCGTGCGGCTCGCCGGCCAGCTCGACCTCGCCGACCACGAGGTCGCCGCCCAAGCAGTCGTTGACGACGAGCGCGGTGATGTCGCACTGCCCCCACGCCGGATTCTCGCGCGACCAGCCCGCGCGGCCGAGGTCGTCCGGCGAGCACATGTCCGCCGCCCACGCCGTCCGCAGCGCCGCGGCGAGCTCGCTCTGCGTCCACGCGCTCACGGCGGCAGCGTAGCCACCCGTCGCCGCCCCGCGTGACCGGCTCGCGGCCGAACCCTCGCTACCATCGATCGCGTGGAGTTCCGCCGCATCGCCAACCTGCCGCCCTACGTCTTCAAGGTCATCGACGAGCTCAAGACGGACGCACGGCGCAGCGGGGTCGACATCATCGACCTCGGCTTCGGCAACCCCGACATCCCGTCGCCGGAGATCGCGGTCGAGAAGCTGGCCGAGGCCGCGCGCCTGCCGCGCAACCACCGCTACTCGCTCTCGCGCGGCATCCCGCGCATGCGCGAGGCGGTCGCCGCGCTCTACGAGCGCCGCTTCGGCGTCACGCTCGACCCCGAGAGCGAGATCACGAACGCGATCGGGTCGAAGGAGGGCTTCACGCACCTGATGTGGACGCTCCTGCAGCAGGGCGACGCGGCGATCGTGCCGAGCCCGAGCTACCCGATCCACATCTACGGGCCGCTGTTCGCGGGCGCCGACCTGCGCCAGGTCGCGATGTCGCCGGGCGTCGACACGCTCGAGCGGCTCCACCAGGCCTACGACATCGGCTGGCCGAAGCCGCGCGTGCTCGTGATCTCGTTCCCGCACAACCCGACGGGCGCCTGCGTCGACGTCGAGTTCATGCAGCGCATCGTCGACTTCTGCCGCGAGCGCGAGATGATCGCCGTGCACGACTTCGCGTACGCCGACATCGGCTTCGACGGCTACCTGCCGCCCTCGATCCTGCAGGCCGAGGGCGCCAAGGAGTGCGCGGTCGAGCTGTACTCGATGACGAAGGGCTTCTCCATGGCGGGCTGGCGGATCGCCTTCCTGGTCGGCAACAGCGAAGTCGTGCAGGCGCTCGTGAAGCTCAAGAGCTATCTCGACTACGGCACCTTCCAGCCGATCCAGATCGCCGCCACCGTGACGATGAACGAGAACCCCGAGTACCCCGAGCAGGTGCGCGCGATCTACGAGTCGCGCCGCAACGCGCTCTGCGACGGCCTCGCGCGGATCGGCTGGGACGTCCCGCGCCCGCGCGGCTCCATGTTCGTGTGGGCGCCGATCCCCGAGCCCTACGCGCACCTCGGCTCGCTCGAGTTCGCCTCCTCGCTCGTGCGCGACTGCGAGGTCGCGGTCTCGCCCGGCAACGGCTTCGGCCCGGGCGGCGAGGGCTTCGTGCGCTTCGCCCTGATCGAGAACGAGCAGCGCATCGGCCAGGCCGTGCGCAGCCTGCGCCGCGGCCTCGACCGGCTGCAGCAGCCCTCCGGCGTCGCGGACGCATCGTAAATACCGATCGCTACTTGGTACCGTGCGCCTCGACGCGAGCGGATCGAGAGGGGTCGAGGGTGCAGCTCTGGGACGTGCTGGCGGAGGACGCCACAGGCAAGACCGACCCGAGGGTGCTGTTCTCCACGCCCGAGGCTCGCATGGTCATGATCGATCTCGAGCCGGGCGAGGAGCTGCGCGATCACGGGGTGCACGAGCGCGCGATCATCCAGGTCGCGCTCGGCACGGTCGAGGTCACGCACACGCGCGGGATCACGACCTGCGCCCAGGGCGCCGTCGTCCTGCTCGAGCCGGGCGAGCGCCACGCCGTCAAGGCCAGCGAGGCGTCGCGCATCCTGCTCACGCTCGCGCCCTGGCCGGGTCGCGGGCACTACGACCCGTCCGAGAAGCAGGATCCCCATCGCCTGCCGGCGCACGCCACCGCCCACGAGCAGCGCTGACTCGTGCGCGACGTGGAGGTGACCGGCGAGTACATCGCGCTCGGTGAGCTGCTCAAGCTCGCCGGCGTCGTCGACACCGGCGGCGAGGCCAAGAACCTGATCTCGACGCTCGCCGTGTCCGTCAACGGCGAGGCCGAGGGCCGCCGCGGCCGCAAGCTGCGCCCGGGCGACACGGTCGAGATCGCCGAGGGCGAGTCGCTGCGCGTCACGTCCGCCTGAGACGGCGCGAACGGGGTCTGCCGCCTACCCCTGAACGGGCGTGTCGCCCAGCAGGAAGCGGGCGCCGGGACCCGCCTTCGCGGCCCGGTCGACGGGGTTGAAGAGGCGGCAGGACTGGAGCGAGAGGCAGCCGCAGCCGATGCATGAGCCGAGGTCGTCGCGCACCCGCTCGAGCAGGGCGATGCGCGCCTCGACATCGCTGCGCCAGGCGCGCGAGAGGCGCTCCCAGTCGCGCTTCGAGGGCGGCTTGCCGGCGGGCAGGAGCGCCAGGGCCGCGCCGATCGCGGCCAGCGGGATGCCGGCCGCGCGGCCGGCCTGGATGACGGCGACGCGGCGCAGCACGGAGCGCTCGTAGCGGCGCTGGTTGCCGTCCGTGCGCTGCGCGTGGATGAGCCCCTCGTTCTCGTAGAAGCGCAGCGCCGACGGCGCGACGCCGCTGCGCTGCGCGACCTGCCCGATCGTCAACGGCGCCGCTGCCATGCCACTGCCTTTCTTCAAGTGGACTCGAGGTCGATTCCTTGACTTCAAGTGAGGTTGAGATTGTAGCTTCTCGGCATGCCTTCCTCGACGATCCCTCCCGCAGCGGCGCGCGGCTACGACGACCTGCCCGCCCTGCTCGCGCTGCTGCGCAGCGACGCCAAGCACGATCCCAGCGCCGCCTCGACGATCGACGTCCACTGGGTGCTCTACGACCGCATCCTGCGCGTCGCGCCCGAGACGGCGGACGACCCCGAGCGCGATCGCCTGCTGCTCTCCAAGGGTCACGGCCCGGCCTCGTTCTACGCCGTCCTCGCCGCCAAGGGCTTCCTCCCCGCGGACGCGCTCGCGGGCTTCGGCGGCTTCGACTCGCCGCTCGGCCACCACCCCGACGCCGCCCTGATCGCGGGTGTCGAGATCGCGAGCGGATCGCTCGGCCACGGGCTCCCGATCGCCGTCGGCCGCGCGCTCGCGCTGCGCGCCACGGGACGCAGCGAGCCGCGCGTCGTCTGCGTGCTCGGCGACGGCGAGCTCGCCGAGGGCTCGAACCACGAGGCCATCGCGCTTGCCGGCCGGCTCGGCCTCGAGCGCCTGCTGGCGGTCGTCGTCGACAACGGGAGTGCGACGTACGGCTGGCCCGGCGGCATCGCCGGCCGCTTCGCCAGCGAGGGCTGGACGACGGCGAGCGCGCGAGCGCGCGACCACGACGCACTCGAGCACGCGCTGCTGGGCGGCTCGCCGGGACGCCCCCACGCCGTCGTCGCACGCGTGGAGGCCTGACGTGGAGAGCATGCGAGAGCGCTTCACCCGCGTCACGGCGCACGCGCTGGACGAGGATCCGCGCATCGCGCTGGTGCTCGCCGACATCGGCGTGGACACGTTCGAGCGCGCGGGCGTGACGGCCCGCCACCCCGAGCGCGTGATCAACGTCGGCATCCGCGAGCAGCTCATGATCGGCGTCGCGGCGGGTCTCGCGCAGGAGGGCCTGCGCCCCGTCGCCCACAGCTACGCGCCGTTCCTCGTCGAGCGGCCGTTCGAGCAGATCAAGCTCGACCTCGGCCATCAGGACGCCGGCGCCGTGCTCGTCAGCATCGGCGCCTCGTACGACGCCGCCGAGGAGGGACGGACGCACCAGGCGCCCGGCGACATCGCGCTGCTCGCGACGATCCCCGGATTTGGGCTGCACGTCCCGGGACACCCCGACGAGGCCGGCGAGCTGCTGACACGCGAGCTCGCGCGCAGCGGACGCGCGTACGTGCGCCTGAGCAGCGAGGGGAACGCCGCGCCGCACCCGGTCGAGCAGCTCACGATCGTGCGCCGCGGCCGCGCCGGCAGCCCGTTCGTCCTCGCCGTGGGACCGACGCTGGACGAGGTCGTCGCGGCGACCGCGGATCTCGCGGTGACGGTGGCCTACACCTCGACGATCGCGCCCTTCCCGGCCGCCGAGCTGCGCGCCGCCGTGCCGGGCACCGACGTCGCGATCGTCGAGCCGTATCTCGCCGGCACGTCGGCGGCGGCGCTGGCGGACGCGCTCCGCGAGCGGCCGCACCGTCTGCTCGCGCTGGGCGTCCCGGCCGTCGAGCTGCGCCGCTACGGCACGGGCCGGCAGCACCGCGCCGCCTACGGCCTCGACGCTGCCGGCATCCGCCGGTCGCTCGACGCCTTCCTGGGCGGCGGCGCCCTGGCGGCCTGACCGCTACCTCACGGTCCAGCCGCCGTCGATGAGCATCGTGTGACCGGTGATCAGCGAGGCCGCGGGCGACGCGAGGAAGATGACCGCACCCGCCACGTCCATGGGCTCGCCGACGCGATGGAGACCCGCGATCCGCGCCAGCACGTCGGCGTGGAAGCCCGGATCCTCGAGTGCGGGCCCCGTGCCGGGCGTGACGATGAACGTCGGCGCGACCGCGTTGACGCGGATGCCGTACGTCCCCCACTCGATCGCCAGGCAGCGCGTCAGATGGTGGATCGCGGCCTTCGTCATGCAGTAGATCGCCTCACCGGGCAGCGCGACCTCGCCGGCCTGCGAGCCCAGGTTGACGATCGTGCCCCCGCCCTGCGCGATCATGACGCGGCCGACCGCCTGGCTGACGAAGAACGTGCCCTTGAGGTTGACGGCGCACGTGTAGTCGAAGTCGGCCTCCGTCACGTCCTCGGCGGCGTTCTCGGGACCGAGCCCCGCGTTGTTGACGAGGATGTCGATGCGCCCGGCCTCGGCCACCGCCGCCGCGACCGCGGTCTCGATCTGGTCGAGCCGCGTGACGTCCATCTGCAGCGGGATCGCGCGCCGCCCGAGCTGCTCGATCTGCGCCGCGACCGCGGGAGTCGACGTGGCGTCGCGGAGGCCGAGCACGACGTCGGCGCCGGCGTGCGCGAGGGCGAGCGCGATCGCCTCACCCAGGCCGCGCGCGGCGCCCGTGACGAGGGCGACGCGGCCCGTGAGGTCGAAGCTGGGAAAGCGCGGGTCGGCAGGCATGCGCCGACGGTAGCGCTCAGCAGCAGGGGCCGCGCGCTCGCCTCGTGAGCGACACCGTGCTACGGGACGCGTGCGTCGCGCTGTGTGCGTTCACGGGCTGCGCCTCTCCACCGCGTGCCAGCGGGGCGACCTCAACGAGGCCAACGCTGTGAATCTCGATCGAGACGGGCACCGAGTCCGTCGCCTCATGCCTCGCGCTCGCCGATCCCGCGTGCGAGCTCATGCTCGCGGGCCACCGCACGCCGGAGTCATCGCTCGCGAGGTATGCCAGCACGACGACGCCGAGCACGACGAGCTCGACCGCGAGCACGATCACTGCCTTCTTCATGGGCCGAGCACGCCGCCTCCCCGGAATGACGATCCCGCTGACGGCTCTACACTACGCCGGCGACATCGACAACGGGTTACAGCGTCAGCGTCCACGTCTCGGAGGCCTGCGCCGTGCCGAACTGCGGCGTCGCGGGCTCGGCCTCGACGAGCTCGAAGCCCGCCCGCTCGTAGATGCGCCGAGCGCTCTCGAGCTGGCGCTGCGTCCACAGCGTCAGCGCGCGGTAGCCGGTCGCACGTGCGAAGCGGACGCACTCGGCGACGAGCAGCGTCCCCACGTTGCGCCCGCGCGCGGCGGGATCGACGATCAGCAGCCGCAGCTTGGCGACGCCGCCGCCCGCGTCCACGCAGAACACGGAGCCCACGGGGTCGCCGTCGAGCGCGGCGATCCAGGCGCGCTCGCGCGCCGGGTCGTGGTCGCCGGCGTAGGCGGCGACGATCTGCGCGACGAGCGCCTCGAAGCTCGTGTCGAAGCCGAACTCGCGCGCATACAACGCGCCGTGGGCCTGCACGACCCAGCCGAGCTCGCCGGGCAGCGGCGCGCGCAGCACGAGCTGCGGCCGCCGCTCCGCCCCGAGCAGCTCCTCGAGCGTCCCCATCGCCTCCAGCACGCGCCGGCGCGCGGGCGCCGGAATGCCGCCGAGCAGCTCGCCGGCCTGCTCGGACGAGCGCCGGTCGAGCTCGCCGAACGCCGCCCGCCCGGCCGTGGTCAGGGCGAGGATCTGCCGCCGGCCGTCGTCGGGCGATCGCCTGCGCGTCACGAGGCCGCCCGCCTCGAGACCCGACAGCACGCGGCTGAGGTGGCCGGCGTCGAGCTCCAGCGCGGCGACCAGCTCGACGGCCGTCGTCTCGTCGACCTGGCCGAGCTCGTAGAGCACGCGCGCCTCGGTGAGCGAGTGCGGCGTCTCGAGCAGACCCTCGTCGAGCAGCCGCGTCCGGCGCGTCCAGAAGCGGTTGAAGCGCCGTGTCCGAGCGGCCGCATCGAGCTCTGCCATCGTCTACCTGCCATCGTCAAGTGAATTGCTTGTCAGTGACAACCATATCGACGCGGCCCTCGCGGTGCAACGCGACGCCGCCGACGACGAGCGCGACGCCCGCGAGCTCGGCCGGCGACGGGATCTGGGTCAGGACGACGACGCCGATGACGACCGCCACGGCGGGCAGCAGGGAGACCATGAGCGCGTACGTGGCGCGCGCGAGGCGCGCCAGCGCGAGCTGGTCGGTGATGTACGGGATGACCGACGACGAGACGCCGACGCCGATCCCGGCGGCCAGCGCAACGGGATCGCCGAGCACGGGGACGGCCGCCCAGCCGGCGATCGGCGTCACGACCGCGGCGGCGACCAGCATCGACGCCGCGAGGCCGTCGATGCCGCTCAGGTTCGCCCGCTTGGCAATGCGGTCGGCGAGCACGATGTAGAGCGCGAAGAGCACGGCGTTCGCGAACGCGAAGGCGACGCCGAGCGGGTGGGCGCCGAGCTGGACGCCCGTCAGCAGGTAGACGCCAGGCACCGCCAGCACGAGCGCCGCCAGGTTGCGGCGGCTGCGCGCGCCGAGCGCGGCGAGGAAGATCACGGGCACGAACTCGATGGCGGCGACGGTCGCGAGCGGCTCGCGGCTGATGGCCTCGTAGAAGCAGCAGTTCATGAGCGCGAGCACGCACCCCCACTCGAGCAGCAGGACGCGCCCGGCGCGATCGGCGCGCGCGAGCGTGCGCCACGGGCGTCGCCAGAGCGCGCAGATCAGCGCCGCCGAGGCGATCCGCAGCCACGCGACGCCGAGCACGTCGACGCGCGCGAAGAGCAGGACGGCGAACGACGGCCCGAGGTAGTGGAAGACGGCGCTGACGACGAACGGCACGTGCGGAGGCAGGCGATCGGCATCCATCTGAGCACAGTGTCCTGAGCCGACGAGCCGAGTTCCAGCCCCGAATCACGGTAGAATCGCCCACATGCCTACTGATCGAAGGCACAACGGCGATTCTGCCGACCCCGTCCTCGACGAGACGAATCGCAACCTGCTCGCGGAACTGCAGGACCACGCGCGCCTCAGCCTGGCCGAGCTCGGCCGGCGCGTCGGACTCTCGTCGCCGGCCGTGGCGGAGCGCCTGCAGCGGCTCGAGCGCGAGGGCTGCATCACCGGCTATCGCACCGACATCGACCCGCGCGCGCTGGGCTACGGCCTCGGCGCGGTGATCCGCGTGCGGCCGGCCTCGCGCCAGCTGCAGCGCGTCGCCGAGCTCGCGCGCTCGAGCCCCGAGGTCGTCGAGTGCCACCGCATCACGGGCGAGGACTGCTTCTTCCTCAAGGCGCACGTGCGCACGATCGGCCACCTCGAGGAGCTGATCGACCGCTTCACGCCCTACGGGCAGACGACGACGTCGATCATCCAGTCGTCGCCCGTGCCACCGCGCGGGCCGTCCCTGGCCTGAGCGAAGCGGCCGCGCGGGCACCTTAACGCCAGCTGAATGGCATCACAGCGGGCTCGCAGGCAGCGTTAAGTCTCCTCTAAGGATCTGCTGTTCTCCTGCAGGAAGCGCTTGAATCCCGACAGCGCAGCAAACGCCACAGACGAGGAGCGGGAACATGCCAGAGGAGCGCCGTCTTATCGGCCTCGACGCCGCGGGCGAAGGCCGTGAGATGGTCGAGGCAGCCCTGTTCGAGATGAAGCGCGTGATCGCCGGGCAGGACGTCATGCTCGAGCGCGTGCTGGTGTGCCTGCTGGCCGGCGGCCATCTCCTCATCGAGGGCGTGCCCGGTCTCGCCAAGACGCTCACGATCCGCACGGCGGCGCGCGTCCTCGGCGGCACGTTCCAGCGCATCCAGTTCACGCCCGACCTCGTGCCGGCCGACCTCGTCGGCACGCGCATCTACCGGCCGGCGACGGGCACGTTCGACGTCGAGCTCGGCCCGGTCTTCTGCAACTTCCTGCTCGCGGACGAGATCAACCGCGCGCCCGCCAAGGTGCAGTCCGCGCTGCTCGAGGTCATGCAGGAGCAGCAGGTCACGATCGGCGGGACGACGCACGCGGTCGAGAAGCCGTTCCTCGTGATGGCGACCCAGAACCCGATCGAGTCCGAGGGCACCTACCCGCTTCCGGAGGCGCAGGTCGACCGCTTCATGCTCAAGGTGCTCGTCGACTACCCCGCGCTCGAGGACGAGCACACGGTCGCCCAGCGCGCGCTCGCCGAGTCGGTCGATGTGCACACCGTGATCGAGTTGCCGCAGCTCCTGTGGCTGCAGTCGGCCGTCAAGTCGGTCTACGTGGATCCCGCGGTGACGCGCTACGCCGTGCGCCTCGCCTCGGTCACGCGCGACCTCGCCGGCCACGGCCTCGAGGAGCTGCACCCCTTCGTCTCGTTCGGCGTCAGCCCGCGCGGGCCGATCAGCATGCTGCACGCGGCGCGCGCGCTCTCGGTGCTGCGCGGCCGTCGCTACGTGCTGCCCTCCGACGTCCACGAGCTGGCGGCCGACGCCATGCGCCATCGCCTCGTGCTGTCCTACCGGGCGCTCGCCGAGGGCGTGACGGCCGAGGCCATCATCGAGCCCGTGCTCGAGCGCGTGCCCATGCCCCGCGTCGAGCTCGTCACCGAGGTGGCGTGAGCGAGGTAGCCCTCGCTCTGGCGCCGCCCACGGCGGCGCGTCCCGGCCCCGGGCCCGTCCCGGAGAGCGCGCTGCGCGCGCTCGACGTGACGGTGCGCCGGCGCATCGAGGGACTGCTCGCGGGCGATCACCGCGCGGCGTCGCTCGGCGTCGCGATGGAGCTCGCGCAGGTGCGCGCCTACCAGCCCGGCGACGACGTGCGCCTGATCGACTGGAACGCCACGGCGCGCATGCACGAGCCGCACGTGCGCGTGCACGTCGCCGAGCGCGCGCTCACCACCTGGCTCGTCTTCGACGCCTCGGCCTCGATGGGCTTCGGCACGGCGCTGCGCCGCAAGGCCGACGTCGCCGAGGGCGTCGTGCTCGCCGTCGGCCACGTCGCGAGCCGTCGCGGCAACCGTCTCGGGCTGCTCACCTACGGCCACTCCGATCCGCTCTACGTGCCGCCGCGGCAGGGCCGGGTCGGTCTCGTGGGCGTGCTCCTGCAGATGCGCGACGTCGCCGCCCGCGACGAGTACGCCACGCCGGCGACGCCCGACGGCCTCGGCGATGCGCTCTCGCGCACCCGCCGCCACGTGCGCGAGCGCTCGCTCGTCGTGATCGTCAGCGACCTGCGCGGCCCGCGCGACTGGGCCGGTGGGCTGCGCGAGCTGTGCGTCCGCCAGGACGTCATCGTGTGCGAGGTTCGCGACCCCGCCGAGGAGGCGCTGCCGAACATCGGCG
>DASXXY010000114.1:0-5366 GCA_036502805.1 Gaiellales bacterium
CGCGCGCCGCCGAGCAGGCCGTGCTCGAGTGGTCGCAGCGGCTCGGCCTCGAGACGCAGCTGCACGCCTGCGAGTACAGCCTCAACGGCGCGCAGCCGCTCGCGCGCGACCTGCTCAGCGGCTCCGACCGGCCGACGGCGATCTTCGCGCTCTCGGACTCGGTCGCGCTCGGCGTCTACGCGGCCTGCCGCGAGCTCGGGCTCCGCATCCCCGCCGACGTCGCCGTCGTCGGCTTCGACGACCAGCCGGTCTCGCGGCTGCTCGATCCGCCGCTCACGAGCGTCCGCTGGCACACCGACCGCATCGCCGAGATCGCCGTGCGCATCGCCGTGGGCGCCACCGAGGAGGCCGCGCTCGCGCGCACGGCGATCGTGCCGCCCGTCCTGCACGCACGGGGCTCGACCGGCTAGCGTGAGCGGAGTGAGCGAACGCCACGCCGCGCACCCGCTCCTGGGCGAGCTCGAGGAGCTGATCGCGAGCCGCGAGCGCCCGCCGCGCAGCGAGCGGCTGATCAACTTCGTGCGCGTCCTCCTCGGCCGCACGCTGCGCGAGCGCCTGCGCACGTTCGACCTCGACGAGCTCCTCCGGCAGTCGAGCGGCCTCTACGACTTCGCCGACGCCCGCGGCCTCGAGCCGATGACCGTGCGCGTGCTCGACTCGCCGCCGGCCGGCAGCGCGCTCGAGCTCAACGTGCCGGACGCGCCGTTCCTCGTCGACACCGTGCGCGCGGCGGTGCAGGGCGCGGGCTACAGCGTGCGCCTGCTGCTGCACCCGATCGTCGGCATCGAGCGCGCTGCCGACGGCCGCATCGCACGCGTGAGCGACGCCCGCGACGCGAGCGGCCGCGAGTCGATCATGCGCCTCGAGCTCGACCGCCCGCTGACGGCGGAGGAGGGCGAGGTGCTCGTCGCCGCCGTGCGCGAGGCGCTCGGCGAGCTGCAGCTCGCGGTCGGCGACTTCGCGGCCATGCAGGCGCTCGTCGAGCGCATGGCCGGCGCGGCGCAGGCCGCCGCCGCCGTGCGCGACGCCGACGAGGTCGCCGAGACGGCCGCCTTCCTGGAGTGGCTGCGCGACGGCCACTTCATCCTGCTCGGCGCCCGCGCCTACGACGTCGCCGCGGGCGCCGCCGGCGCGACCGTGCAGGTGCAGCCGGGCTCGGGGCTCGGCATCCTGCGCGACGACGGCACGTCGCGCTTCGCGCGGCCGACGCCGGTCGCCGAGCTGCCCGAGTTCCTGCGCGAGCGGCTCGTCGCGAGCGGCGAGCTGCTCGTGATCGGCAAGACGAACCGCCGCTCGCAGGTCCACCGGCGTGCGCGCATGGACGACGTCTCGCTGCGCATCCTGCGGCCCGACGGCACGATCGCCGGCCTGCTGCGCGTGATCGGCCTGTTCACCTCGCTCGTCTACCTCGAGCAGGCCTCGCGCACGCCGCTCCTGCGCCGCAAGCTGCAGGCCATCCTCGCCGCCGAGGGCCTGATCGAGGGCTCGCACGACTACAAGGCCACGGTCGCGGCGTTCGAGTCGTTCCCGCGCGACGAGCTCTTCCAGGCCCCGGTCGAGGCGTTGCAGGCCGAGATCGTGGCCGCCGCGCGCGCCCAGGAGGCGCAGCGCGTCACCGTCACGGTGCGCCGCGACGCGGCCAGCCGCAACATCACCGTCGCGATCGCCGTGCCGGGCGACCGCATGTCGACCGATCTGCGCATCCGCCTGCAGGCGCTGCTCGCCGAGCGCTTCCACGCCGAGTCGGTCGAGTACCACCTCGCGCTCGCCGAGGATGCCGCCGCGCAGCTCTTCTTCCTGCTGCACGCGCCCGCCGAGGGTGCGCCCGAGGTGGCGCTCGACGAGCTCGAGCAGGATGTCGCCCGGCTCGCCCGCACGTGGGACGACCGCCTCGCCGACGAGCTCGTCTCGTCGTCCGGCGAGGCCGCGGGCCGCGGGCTCGCCGTGCGCTACGGCGCGCGCCTGCCGGAGTACTACAAGACGGCCACGTCGCCGGAGCTCGCGCTGCACGACATCGCGCTGCTCGAGCGCGTCGCCGCGGGGGAGCCGTTCGCCGTCGGGCTGCAGAACGAGCAGCCCGAGCACACGCAGGCCGGCGCGCGCCCATTGACGCGCGTGACGGTCGCGACGCACGGCGGCAAGATCCCGCTGGGCGAGCTCCTGCCGGTGCTCGAGGCGCTCGGGCTGACGGTCGTGGAGGAGGTGCCGACGCGCCTCGACGGGGGCGACGACGGCGCCTACCTGCACGACTTCGGCGTCCTCGTCGACGACGCGCAGCTCGACTGCGGCCGCGACGGCGAGCGCCTCGCCGAGGCGATCACGGCCGTCTGGAGCGGCCGCGTCGAGTCCGACACGCTGAACGCGCTCGTGATCCGCGCGGGCCTCGGGGTCGAGGACATCGTCATCCTGCGCGCCTACCGCCGCTACCGCCGCGTGGTCGCCCCGACGTTCACGGCGAGCTACCAGAACGATGTCCTGTGCTCGCATCCCGACACCGCGCGGCTGCTCGTGGAGCTCTTCCGCGCACGCTTCGCAGACGACGCCTCCGAGCAGCGCGAGGCGCGCTTGCGCGCGCAGCTCGACGAGCAGCTGGCGGCCGTCGGGAGCCTCGACGAGGATCGCATCCTGCGCGGCTTCGCGGCCCTGATCGACGCCACCGTGCGCACGAACGCCGCGCTCGGGCGCGACTACCTCTCGCTCAAGCTGCGCTCCGCGGACGTGCCGGGGATGCCCGCGCCCGCGCCGCTCTTCGAGATCTTCGTCTACCACCCGCTCGTCGAGGGCATCCACCTGCGCGGCGGCCACGTCGCACGCGGGGGCATCCGCTGGTCCGACCGTCGCGAGGACTACCGCACCGAGGTGCTCGGGCTGATGAAGGCGCAGACGGTCAAGAACGCCGTGATCGTGCCCGTCGGCGCGAAGGGCGGGTTCGTGCTGCGCACGCCGCCGAGCGGGCGCGACGCGCTGCGCGAGGAGGTGCGCACGCGCTACTCGACGCTGATCCGCGGCATGCTCGACGTGACCGACAACATCGTCGCCGGCGAGGTCGTGCGGCCCGCGGGCGTGCGCGCCTACGACGAGGACGACGCCTACCTCGTCGTGGCCGCCGACAAGGGCACCGCCGCGCTCTCCGACACGGCCAACGCGATCGCGCTCGAGTACGGCTTCTGGCTCGGCGACGCGTTCGCCTCGGGCGGCTCCAAGGGCTACGACCACAAGGCGCTCGGCATCACCGCGCGCGGCGCCTGGGAGAGCGTGAAGCGGCACTTCCGCGAGCTCGGCCGCGACGTCGACACGCGGCCCTTCACGGTCGTCGGCGTCGGCGACATGTCGGGCGACGTGTTCGGCAACGGCATGCTGCTGTCGCGCCAGATCCACCTCATCGCCGCGTTCGACCACCGCCACGTCTTCCTCGATCCGACGCCCGACGCGGCCGCGGGGTTCGCGGAGCGCAGCCGCCTCTTCGCGCTCGGCGCCGGCACGTCGTGGCTCGACTACGACCGCAGCCTGATCTCGGCCGGCGGCGGCGTCTGGTCGCGCACCGAGAAGTCGGTGCCGCTCTCGCCCGAGGCGCGCGCGGCGCTCGGCGTCGAGGCGGCCGCGCTCGATCCCGACGAGCTCGTGCGCGCGATCCTGCGCGCGCCCGTCGACCTGCTCTGGAACGGCGGCATCGGCACGTTCGTGAAGGCCTCCGACGAGACGCACGCCGAGGTCGGCGACCGCGACACCGATGCCGTGCGCGTGGACGGCCGCGAGCTGCGCGCGCGCGTCGTCGGCGAGGGCGGCAACCTCGGCCTGACCCAGCGCGGGCGCATCGAGTACGCCGCCGGGGGCGGGCGCATCAACACCGACGCGATCGACAACTCCGCCGGCGTCGACTGCTCCGACCACGAGGTCAACATCAAGATCCTGCTCGGCGCGGCCGTCGAGCAGGGCCGGATGACGCTCGACGAGCGCGACTCGCTGCTCGCGGCCGCGGCCGACGAGGTCTGCGAGCTCGTGCTCTACGACAACTACCTGCAGGCGCAGATCCTCAGCCAGGAGCAGGAAACCGCCGCCCAGCGCGTCGAGGCCCACGAGATGCTGATGCACGAGCTCGAGGCCGAGGGGCTGCTGCACCGCGAGCTCGAGGCGCTGCCGGCGTCCGACGCGCTCGGCGAGCGCCGGCGCCAGGGCCGCGGACTGACGCGCCCGGAGCTCGCCGTGCTGCTCGCCTACGCCAAGCGCAGCCTCTACCCCAAGGTCCTGGCCTCGGCGATCCCGGACGATCCGGCGCTCGACGCCGTGCTGCGCGCCTACTTCCCGCGCCGGCTCGTCGAGGCGACGGGGGAGCTCTACCGCGGGCACCGGCTGCGGCGCGAGATCGTGGCGACGTTCGTGACGAACGACGTCGTCAACTCGCTCGGGATCGCCTGGGCCTGGCAGATGATGGCCGAGACGGGCGCCGAGGCGGCCGAGGTCGTGCGTGCCTACTGGATCGCCCGCGAGGTCACCGGCGCGGTCGCGCGCTGGGAGGAGGTCGAGGCGCTGTTCGCCGACCCGGCCGTCGACACCGACGTGCAGATGGACGTCATGGGCGGCGTCGACGACCTCGTCGAGGGCGTCTCGCGCTGGTACCTCCAGCACGCCTCCGAGGGCGATGCGGCGGGCGTGATCGCGCGCGACCGCGCGTCGTTCAGCGAGCTCTCGCAGACGCTGCGCGGCGTCGGCAGCGACGCCTGGCGCGCCGACCACGCGCTGCGCCGCGAGGCGCTCGCGGCGCGCGGCGTGCCGCTCGCGCTCGCCGACGCCGCCGCCTGGCGCCCCGAGCTCGAGTTCGCGCCCGACGTGATCGCCGCCTCGCGCGCCACCGGCAGCTCGCTGGCGGAGTCCGCGCACGCGTTCTTCGCGCTCGGCGAGACGCTCCACCTCGACTGGCTCGAGGGCGCGCTCGACGACATCGCCGCGGACACGCGCTGGCAGCGCTGGGCGCTCGCCGCCGTGCGCGACGAGCTGCACGCGACGCGCCGCGAGCTCACCGAGCAGGTCATCGAGACCGGCCGCGGGGCGCCGGCCGAGGAGGCCGTCGAGCGCTTCCTGGCCGAGCGCGCGAGCGCCGTCGCCCGCGTCGAGCGCCTGATGGCGAGCCTGCGCGCCGACGGGCTCGCCGACACGTCCGCCGCGATGGTCGGCGTGCGCCAGCTCGGGAGCGCGTTCGCGTGAGCGAGCTCTCCCTCGACCGCGCCGGCATCCTCCTGATCGGCGTGCAGCGCGAGTACTTCGCCGAGGGCGGGCCGCTGCGCATCCCCGACGGGCCGGTCGTGCTCGCGAAGCTGCGCCAGCTCGTCGACGCCGCCCGCGAGGCGCACGTGCCCATCATCCACGTG
>DASXXY010000115.1:0-8547 GCA_036502805.1 Gaiellales bacterium
GTCGAGCACGAAGGCGCCGTAGTAGCGCTCGCTGTATTCGGGCCGCGCGCCCGGCGCGCCGATGTCCTGCCCGCCATGCGCGACGGCGGCCGTGTGGAACGCCGCGACGGCCGCCGGGCTCGCGGCCTCGAACGCGATGTGCGCGCCCGTCGTGACCGTGTCCTGGCCGGCCGCGTCGGCCGGCGAGTGGAGCGCGAAGCGCGTCCCGTCGTCGTCGCCGAACGCGACCTCGAGCGCGCCTGCCGGGTCGGGCTCCCGGGAGCGCACGCGCCAGCCGAGCGGCGCGAGCGCCGCCGCGTAGAACGCCTGGCTCGCCGCGACGTCGGAGACGCGGATGTCGACGTGGTCGATGCGTGTCGCCATGCGCTCGCTCTACCCGCGGGCGCGGCGGGCCAACCACTGCCGGCGGTGTTTCAGACACGCAGCGAGGGGTGAGGAGGGAGCATCCACACGAGGAGGTCGGTCATGGCGACCGAGAAGCAGGTGCGAGCCGCCAAGGCGAACGTCAAGCAGGCCCAGCAGGGCGCGCGCGGGAAGCGCACGCTCGCGCACCTTCCGCGGGCGACGCGGAAGGCACTCGGCGAGCAGGCGGCGAAGGGGCGTGCGCGGGGAGGCGAGCCCGGGCACGCGCTCGAGGATCGCAACCGGCAGCAGCTCTACGGCGTGGCCCGCGACATGCAGATCCCCGGCAGGTCCAAGATGGGCAAGTGGGAGCTCATCGACGCGATTCGCGCACGGCGCTGACGCGTCGGGAGCAGAGGAACGCGAGGAGGATGCAGATGGCAGCAATGGACGCGGATCCGGACGACGTCGAGGACGACGTCGTCGACGACGAGGACGACAGCGGCAACTCCGGGGTCGTCGATCCCGGGATCGACCGGCACGACTTCGCGGGCGAGTGGGAGTCGGTCTGGCAGGACGTCGGCACCGAGCCGGCCGAGAGCCTGCCGAACCTCGAGGACATCGTCCGGCGGCTGCTGGAGCGGCACGGCTACGTGCTCGACAGCGACGACCCGGCCGCGCGCGGCGAGGAGGTCGAGGTGCTCGCGCCCTACTGGGCGGCGCGCGAGACGGCCGATCTCATCCGCGACGGCGAGGACGTCGACGGCGCCGACGTCGCGCAGGCGATCGCCGACCTCAGCGAGATCTACGACTCGCTGATCGACCGCATCGAGGGCAACGCGCGCTGAGCGATCGGGCGACCGAGGCGCGCAGCGGGCCCAGGCTCGCCGCGCCTCGGTCGCTCCGCGCGCCGCCGCCGTCCGCGGCTCGGCGACGAGCGCGATCCGCCCCCGGATCCAGGCGGCTGCCGGTAGCCCGTGGCAGTGGGCCTCGCCGAGCGCGCTCGCGCCGGCAAACGTCCACCCCGGCCTTCGTGACCGCGACGCCGCGCCTCGGCTACCGTGCGGCCGTCGGCGAGGGGAGGGACGGTGACGGAGGACGAGGCGGATGTCGTCGTGCTCGGGCTCGGCGGGCTCGGGAGCGCAGCGGCGTACTGGCTCGCGCGCGGCGGCGCGCGCGTCATCGGCCTCGAGCGCTTCGCGCTCGGCCACGACCGCGGGGCCTCGCAGGATCATTCGCGGATCATCCGGCTCTCCTACCACGACGCCGCCTACGTCCGCCTCGCGCAGGCCGCCTACGACTCCTGGGCCGAGGTCGCCGCGGAGTCGGGCGACGAGCTCGTGATCGAGACCGGCGGCATCGACATCTTCCCGGCCGCAGCCGGCGCGTTCGATCGCAGCGCCTACACCGGGGCGCTCGACGCGTGCGGCGTGCCCTACGAGCGGCTCGACGCGGCCGAGGCCATGCGCCGCTTCCCCGAGCTGCGCGTCGGCGAGGCCACGGAGGTGCTGTTCCAGGCGCGCACCGGCATCGCGGCGGCCGCGCGCGCCAACGCCGCCCACCAGCGGCTGGCCCGCGCCCACGGGGCCGACCTGCGCGAGCACGCGCGCGTCGAGGCGATCTCGGCCGGCGGCGGCGAGGTGACCGTGCGCGCCGGCGGCCGCACGATCCGCGCCGGCAAGCTCGTGCTGTGCGCCGGGCCGTGGACGAACGACGTGCTCGCCCTGCTCGGCCGGCGCCTCAACCTCGTCGTCACGCGCGAGCAGGTCGTGTATCTCGAGCCGCAGGACGCGGCGGCCTTCGCGCCCGAGCGCTTCCCGGTCTGGATCTGGATGCAGGAGCCGTGCTACTACGGCTTTCCGGTCTTCGGCGAGCCGGCGGTCAAGGTCGCGCAGGACGGCGGCGGCGCCGAGACGACGGCGGACGCGCGCTCGTTCGCGCCGGACGAGGACAACGCGAGGCGCGTCGTCGAGTTCATGCGCGCGACGTTCCCCCGCTCGGTCGGCAGCGTGCGGCTCGTCAAGACGTGCCTCTACACGCTGCCGCCGGATCGCGACTTCGTGCTCGACCGCCTGCCCGGCCACGACGACGTCTTCCTGGCCGTCGGTGCGGGCCACGCGTTCAAGTTCGCGACCCAGATCGGCCGCATCCTGACGGAGCTGGCGCTGACGGGCGAGACGGCGCACGACCTCTCGCTGTTCCGCGCCGACCGCGGCGTGCTGCACGACTTCGCGGCCGAGCGCACCTGGAGCGTCTGAGGGCGTCAGGCGCTTGCGGCGGCCGAGGCCGCGAGTGCCGCCCCCATCGCCGAGAGGCGCTGCGCGAGGTCCGTGCGCGAGGCCGCGAGGTGCCGCTCCAGCGACTGCTCGAGCCACGGGCCCGGCTCGCGGGCGCCGCGCTCGCCGCGCAGCGCGGCGAGCTCCGGCCACAGGTCCGGGCTCGCGGTCGGGTGGCTCGCGCCGCCCCACGACGCCTTGGCGTGGTCGCCGCGCCCGCGTGCGAGCACCGTCGCGAAGGCCTCCGCCGAGAGCGTGCGCGCATGCGCGTTCTCGCCCACGCGTGCGAGCGCGCGAACCGCGGCGCCGCGCTCTCCCCCGCGCAGCGCCGCGAGGCCGCGCTCGAGCTGCTCGACGTCGCGCGCGGCCTGCGCGCTCGGATAGCCGGTCGTGCCGTGCGCGTCGACGGCGCAGAGCCCGCGCCCGATCGCGGTGAACGCCGCGCGCCCGCGCACGGCCGCGTGCGCCTCCGCGGCGCTGGCCAGCCCCCGGCCCGGCTCGCCGAGCGCGCCCGCGGCGCGCGCGAGCTCGCGCGCCCGCGCACGGTGGTCGAGGATGCCGTCGGGGTCGGCGTCCGCGCTCAGGAGCAGCAGGGTGTAGAAGCGGCAGAGCCGCTCGAGGTGGTCGAAGTCGACGATCTCGGGCGTGTCGAACTGCGTGTGGTAGTCGGTGCGCATGAAGCTGCGCTCCCAGGTGTAGGCCGACACGCTCGGGACGCCGGAGATCAGGAACGGCCACGCCTCGGTGCCCGTGACGGGCGGCACGTGCGTGTACCAGCCGCTCGTCAGCCAGCCCTCGGCGGACGCCGTGCGCGCGAGCCGTCGCGCCCAGCGCGCGAGCTCGCGCGGAGCCTCGACGAGTGCGCGTAGCCCAGGGTGCCCGCTCGCCTCGAGGTTGAGGTGGAACGGCGAGCCGGCGCCCCACTCGGGGTGCGTCTGCGAGATCTGCCCCCATGCGCCCGTGCACCAGCCGTAGGCGCTGTCGGTGAGGCCGTACTCCTCGGCCGTGCGCGACGTGAAGCAGATGGTGTGCCGGGGGCGGTGTCCCGTGGCCGCGAGCGCGCGCGCGAGCGCGAGCACGCCGGCGACGCCGGTCGCGTTGTCGAACGACGCGCTGAACCAGCCGTCGTGGTGGGCGCCGACGACGATCGGGGCGCCGGCCGTGGCGCCGGGCAGGTAGCCGACGACGTTGTGGCCCGGGACGGCGGTCGCGAGCTGCGCGTCGAGCGTCAGCCGCAGCTCGAGCGGCGAGGCGCCGTGCGCTGCGCGCAGCTCGGCGGCGTCCTCCTTGCACATGGTCACGAACGGCGGCGCGCCCTCGTGCCAGTGCGAGCCGAACGATCCCAGCGCGCGCTCCGACTGGTAGAACGGCCCGCCCGCCGGGCAGTTGAGGACGATGCCCACCGCTCCGCGCAGCCCGAGCTCGAGCGCGGTGGCGCTCGGCGACTGGCCGGCGCTGCTCCAGTCGAGCAGCGCGATGCGCCCGGCCACGTCGAGGCGGTCGAGCCGCCGCCGCTCGCCGCGGCCGACGTCGGCGAGCGGCGCGAGTACGCCGGCCGGGCCGGTCGGCGGGGCGCCGCCCATCGAGGCGCAGCCGTAGGCGGCGCCGCCCGTGACCGCGACGCGCGCGTCGAGCAGCCGCCAGCCGTCCACCGGCACGGGCTCGTGCGCGACGTCCGCGAGCCCGATCGCCCGCATCTCGTCGGCCACGAAGTCGGCCACGGCGCGATCCTCGGGCGTGCCCGTGGCGCGGAATCCGAGCGGGCTCGAGCCGATCGACGAGAGCCGATCGACGACGTGGCGGAGGTAGTCGGCGTCGAACGGGGCGGTGCGCGCGAAGTCCAGCATGGCGGTCACGCTAGCGCGCTCGCAGCCCGTGGCGGCGCGACAGGCGCACGCGCTGGTCCGGCTCGCTAGGCTCCGCACCTTCCCCGGCCCGGAGGTTGCAATGAGCGCGCGCTCGAGCGAACACCGCATCGCCGACGACCAGGTCGTCTGGGCGTTCGGCCCGACGATGAGCCCGGTGCTCGAGGTCGACCCCGGGACGGTCGTCACGCTCGCGATGAAGGACGGCCTCAACGGCCAGATCACGCGCGAGGACCAGCTCGTCCGCGACATCCTCACGGACCTCGACCTGACGCACGTGAACGGCGCCACGGGGCCGATCGCGGTGCGCGGCGCGGAGCCCGGCGACTCGCTCGTCGTCGACATCCTCGCGATCCGCACGGCGCCGCGCGGCGTGGCGCTGATCATCCCCGGCGTCGGCCAGCTGCACCGCGCCGGGCTCGACGCGCGCACGCAGCTCTTCGACGTCGACGGCGACACGATCCACATGAACGAGCGCATCTCGTTCCCGATCCGCCCGATGCTCGGCGTGATGGGCGTCGCGACCGGCGCCGACGAGGTGCTCAACGGCTTCGCCGGCGAGCACGGCGGCAATCTCGACAACCACCTCCACGGGCCCGGCGCGCGCATCTACTTCCCCGTCCGCCAGCCCGGCGGCATGTTCGCGGCCGGCGACATGCACGCATCCATGGGCGACGGCGAGATCAGCGGCACGGGCGTCGAGATCGCGGGCGAGGTCGACATCCGGCTCGGGCTCGTCAAGGGCCACCAGGGCCGCTGGCCCGTGACCGAGCTCGACGGCCACTGGGTCGCGCACGCGACCTCGAGCGGCGACATCCGCGAGGCCCTCGAGCTGGCCTGCGAGGAGGCCGCCCGCCTGCTCGTCGACGAGTGGGGCTTCTCGCTCGAGGAGGCCTTCATCTTCCTCTCCGTGGCCTGCGACGTCGGCATCGCCCAGAGCTGCCAGCCGTCGCCGTTCTCGGCCATCGCCCGGGTCCTCGTCCCGAAGATCGCGGCCTGCCCGCAGCCCTTCGGCGCATGAGTTCCCGCAGGCCGCAATCCTTTTCGCCCCCACCGCGTATAAATGATCAACCGATCGTCCAGCCGGGGCTCTCGTCCCGCCCGAGCCGAAGGAGCACGATGAGGCATTCCAAGTTCCCGGTCGCGATCGCGATCGGCCTCGCCGTCGCGATCGCCGCAGGAGGGACGGTGTCCGCGAAGTCCACGACCGCGGCCAAGCCGGCGGCTGCGACCGCGCAGTCCAAGCTGATGGCGGCCCACCGCGGCGGCACGCTCAAGCTGCTCTGGAAGGCGGCGGGCGGCTCGCTCGATCCGCAGATCAACTACACGCTCGAGTACTGGCAGATCTACCGCTCGACGCAGGACGGCCTCGTCGCCTTCAAGGCCGCCGGCGGCAAGGACGCGTTCACGATCGTCCCGGACCTCGCGACGTCGATCCCGAAGCCCACCGACGGCGGCAAGACGTGGACGTTCACGCTCCGCAAGGGCATCAAGTACTCGACCGGCAAGCCGGTGCAGCCGCGTGACGTGCTCTGGACGATGCAGCGCATCTTCAAGGTGCACACGCCCACCGCGGGCGGCTTCTACAGCGTGCTCGTCGGCGCCGACAAGTGCCTCAAGACGCCCGCGACGTGCGATCTCTCGAAGTCGGTCGTCGTCAAGGGCCAGACGATCACGTTCCACCTCACGCGGCCGGACGCCGAGTGGCTCGACAAGCTCGCCGTGCCGCACGCCGCCCTGCTGCCCTGGGGCACGCCGAACAAGGATCTCGGCACGGCGCTGCCGCCGGGCACCGGCCCCTACCGCTTCACGAAGTACGACCCGAACCACACGCTCACGCTGGCTCGGAACCCCTACTTCAAGCAGTGGTCGGCCGACGCGCAGCCCGACGGCTACCCCGACAACATCGTCTACACGTTCGGGCTCACGGCCGAGGCCGAGGTCACGCAGATCGAGAACGGCCAGGCCGACTGGATGGGCGACTCGCCGCCGGCCGACCGCCTCAACGAGATCGGCACGAAGTACGCCTCGCAGGTGCACATCAACACGCTCTTCGCGAACTGGTATGCGCCGATGAACGTGAACATCGCGCCGTTCAACAACAAGCTCGCCCGCCAGGCCTTCAACTACGCGATCGACCGCAACGCGGCCGTGCGCATCCTCGGCGGCCCGAAGCTCGCGGTGCCGAGCTGCCAGACGCTGCCGCCGGGCTTCCCCGGGCACGTCGACTACTGCCCGTACACGAAGAACCCGGGGTCGGGCAAGTGGACGGCGCCCGACCTCGCGAAGGCCAAGGCGCTCGTCAAGCAGTCCGGCACGGCCGGCCAGAAGGTCGCCATCGTGGTCGCGGACGACGAGGTCAACAAGGGCATGGGCGTGTACCTGCAGAGCGTGCTCAACTCGATCGGCTACAAGGCGACCGTCAAGGCGATCTCGGGCAACATCCAGTTCACCTACATCCAGAACACGAAGAACAAGGTGCAGGTCTCGGTGTCCCAGTGGTACCAGGACTACCCGCAGGCGTCGGACTTCCTCAACGTCCTCTACGGCTGCGACTCCTTCCACCCGGGCAGCGACACGAGCATCAACATCTCGGGCTACTGCAACAAGAAGGTCGACGGCGAGATGAAGCAGGCCCTCGGCCTCGGCATCACGAACCCGCCGGCCGCGCTCAAGCTGTGGGCCAAGGTCGACCACCAGACGACCGACGACGCGCCGTCGGCCGTGCTGCTCAACCCGCGGCTGATCGACCTGATCAGCAAGCGCGTGGGCAACTACATCTGGAGCGCGCAGTTCTACATGATCCTGGATCAGGCGTGGGTCCAGTAAGCACCACGGGGGACAGGGCGAGCCTCGGTGTCTGAGGTCGCCGTGGTCGGTGACGTGGGCCAGACGGCCCGCGTCACCGGCCGCAGTCCCTGGGCGCTCGCGGCACGGCGCCTCATGCGCAACCGCATCGCGCTCGTCGCGCTCGCGGGCTTCATCGTCATCATCGTCTTCTGCCTCGCGGCCGGCTGGTACGCCCACGACGTGGCGCACACGCATCCCTTCGAGTCGACGATCGACGGCACCACGATCGTCAACGGGAAGCAGTCGCCCGTGATGGTCCAGGGCACCGGCGGCCTCGGCCTCGGGGTCACCCCGATCGGTCCCACCTGGGACATCCACCACTACTTCCTCGGTGCCGACAACCAGGGCCGCGACGTCGCCGCGCGGATGCTCTACGGCGGCCGCGACTCGCTCATCATCGGTACCGCGTCGGCAGCGCTGTGCTGCTTCCTGGCCACGCTCATCGCGCTCATCGCCGGCTTCTTCGGCGGCATCGTGGACCAGCTGCTCTCGCGCCTGCTCGACGTGATCTGGGCGTTCCCCGTCTTCCTGGCGGCGATCTCGATCTCGACGGTCGCGCTCACGCACGGCATCCCGATCGGGCCCATGACGCTGAGCGCCGGCAGCCTCTGGCTGCCGATCGCGATCATCAGCGTGATCTACGTCCCGTACGTCGCGCGCCCGATCCGCGGGCAGGTGCTCTCGGTGCGCGAGAAGGAGTTCGTCGAGGCGGCGATCGGCCTCGGCGCGTCGAACCTGCGGCTGATCTTCTCCGAGGTGCTGCCGAACGTCGTCACGACCGTGATCGTCTTCTTCCCGCTCATGATCGCGACCAACATGCTGACCGAGTCGGCGCTCTCGTTCCTCTCGATCGGCGTCCAGCCGCCCAACGCGAGCTGGGGCACGATCATCAGCGACGGGCAGGGCCTGCTCTACACGCGCCCGTGGGTCGCGATCGCACCCGGGCTCGCGATCGTCGCGACGGTGCTCTGCCTGAACGTGCTCGGCGACGGCGTGCGCGACGCGCTCGACCCCCGCGCCCGCCTGCGGATCGGCCGCAAGTGATCGCGTTCGTCATCCGCCGGCTGATCGCGACCGTGCTCGTGATGTTCGCGCTCAGCGTGCTCGTGTTCCTGATCTTCTTCGCGACGCCGGGCGTCGACCCGGCGGCGCGCATCGCGGGCCGCAACGCCGACCCGCTGACGCTCAAGCAGGTGCGCCACGACTTCGGCTTC
>DASXXY010000116.1:0-6101 GCA_036502805.1 Gaiellales bacterium
ATGCCGTACAGCTCGCGCACGCCGGCGCGGTCGATGCGCTCGAGCACGCCGCGCGGACGGGGGTGCAGCGTCGCCGTCACGTCCGAGACGAGCTGGTAGGTGTCACGGTCGCTCGAGAGCACGAGCGCGCCGCCGCCGCGCGCCTCCTCGAGCGTGACTGCGGTCGCGAGCAGGTCGTCCGCCTCCCACGGCTCGAGCTTCGCGGCCGCGAAGCCGAACGCCTCCGCCAGCTCGGGGATGCGGTCGAGCTGCTCGCGCAGGTCGGCCGCGAACGGCTCGCGCCGGCCCTGGTAGGCGGGCAGGATCCCGTGGCGGTAGGAGGGCATGCGGGTGTCCATGCAGACGATCACGGCGCGCGGCTGCGTCGCGCGCACGCTCGCGAGCAGGGCGTTCGCGAAGCCGACGAGGAGGCCCACCGGCCTGCCGCCCGCACCCTCGACCGCCGGCATCGCGTGGTAGGAGCGGTGCCCGAGCGAGTCTCCGTCGATCACCAGCAGGGGCTCCACGCCGTCGATCGTAGCGGGGCATCCGCGTATCCCCCTTTTCGGCGTTTTCCGCACTAAGGTGAGTCGGAGGCTGCAGGAGGGAACCCGCTGCCCGTACCTGAGGGAGCTGCATGTTCAAGGTTGGAGAGATCGTCGTCTATCCGCGCCAGGGTGCCGGCAAGGTCGTCGCCCGCGAGCGCAAGCACCTGCTCGGCGAGGAGCACGAGTACCTGACAATCAAGATCTTCCAGTCCGAGCTGACGATGCTCGTCCGCTGCGACGGCGTCGAGGCCGCGGGCATCCGCCCGGTCGTCGCCAAGCAGGCGCTGCACGAGATCATCGAGGTGCTCACGGGCGACGTCGGCGAGCAGGACGCCAACTGGAACCGCCGCTTCCGCGCCCACCAGGAGCAGCTCAAGTCGAGCGATCCGCGTGAGCTCGCCGGCGTGATCCGCAACCTCGCCCGCCGCCAGGACGAGAAGGGCCTCTCCGGCGGCGAGCGCCAGCTGCTGATGCGCGCCAAGCGCCTGCTCGCCTCCGAGCTGCAGTACGCCCGCAAGACCGACGAGGAAGAGGCGCTCGCCTGGATCGACGACGTGCTCTCGCCCGAGGCCCGCGCGGCCTGAAGCCTGCCTAGGGACCCGAGGGGCGCTCGCTGCGAGCGCCACTCGGAACGAACGTCGGATGGCACCTCAACGGGTGCCATCCGGCGTTTTCGGGGGACTGGTCGCGCCCTGCGGAAGTCGCTAAGCTGGGCGCGGACGCGGAGGCTGGTCGGACGACCGGCCCACCCGCGCCGCGGACAAAGGAGCGTCGACCGTGAAGCTGATCGTGAGGCTGGTCTTCGCCCTCCTGGGAGCACTCGCAGGTGGCCAGGTCGCGGCAAGTCCCGGGGGCCTTCCCTTTCATCTTCTGTCTTCTTCCGAATGGGCCCGCTGGACGCTTGCGATCGTGCTCGGCGCACTTGCGGGACTGGTCGTCGGATACATCCTCGGCGGACCGGTGGTACGAGCGATCGGGAGGGTCGAACGAGCAGCGCAGGCCCGTCCCGCCGGCGAGCTCGTCGTGGGCGGCGTCGGACTCGTGCTCGGGCTCGGCGCAGCCGCGCTGGCGACGTTCGCCGTGCGGCCGCTGCCGTACGTCGGGCGCTACCTGCTGCTGCCGCTGGCGCTCGTCCTCGGGTACCTGTTCGCGGTCGTCGGCGCGCGCAGCCATCGCTCGATCCTGCGCCTCGGCGGCCTCGGCAGCGACGAGGACCGCGCCGAGGGCCACGAGGCCGCTCGCGAGGCGCGGGAGGCCCGCCGCCCCCGCCGCACCGAGCGCGAGCAGCCGCGGCCGCTCGCGATGCTCGTCGACACGTCGGCCATCATCGACGGGCGCATCGGCGACCTCATCTCCACCGGCTTCGTCGATCGCGAGCTCGTGATCCCGGTGTTCGTGCTGCAGGAGCTGCAGCGCGTCGCCGACTCGACCGACCCGCAGCGCCGCGCGCGCGGGCGGCGCGGCCTCGACGTCGTGCACGACCTGCGGCTCAGCTCGCACGCGGTCGCGACGCCCGAGATCGCCGTGCCGGACATCACCGACGTCGACGCGAAGCTCGTGCGGGTCGCGCACGAGCTGGAGCTCCCGATCCTCACCACCGACTACAACCTCAACAAGGTCGCGCAGATCCAGGGCGTCCAGGTGCTGAACGTCAACGACCTCGCGAACGCGCTCAAGCCCGCCGTGCTGCCGGGCGAGGCGCTGCGCGTGAAGGTGATCCGCGAGGGCAAGGAGGCGGCACAGGGCGTCGGCTACCTCGACGACGGCACGATGATCGTCGTCGAGGGCGCGCGCGACCACATCGGCCAGCTCGTCGAGACCGAGGTCACGAGCGTGCTGCAGTCGCCCAGCGGCAAGATGATCTTCACGCGGATGGCTTCTTGAGCGCGAGCGGCGCGCCCGGCGAGGTCTGGGCGATCGTCGTCGCGGCGGGCGCGGGGGAGCGGCTCGCAGCCGACCGCCCCAAGGCGTTCGTGCGGCTCGGCGGCCGCACGATGCTGGCCTGGTCGCTGTCGATGCTCGACGACCACGAGCTGATCGACGGCATCGTCATGGTCGTGCCCGAGGAGTACGAGGAGCGCGCGTCGCTGCTCGCGGACGACCTCTGCGCCATGAAGATCGCCGCGGCGGTGCCGGGCGGGGCGACGCGGCCGGCGTCGGTCGCGGCCGGGCTCGCGTGCGTGCCCGAGAGCGCCGCCTACGTGCTCGTGCACGACGCGGCGCGCCCGCTCGTGCCGCCCGCGGTCGTCGACCGCGTCGTCGCGGCGCTGCGAGGCGGCGCCGAGGGCGTCGTGCCGGCGCTGCCGGTGGCCGACACCGTCAAGCGCGTCGGGCCCGACGGCAGCGTGGCCGAGACGCTCGACCGCGCTGCGCTGCGCGCCGTCCAGACGCCGCAGGGCTTTCCGCTCGCGACGCTGCGCGAGGCGCTGGCGGGCGATCACGCCGGCGCGACGGATTGCGCGAGCATGGTCGAGCGCCTCGGGCGCGCCGTCGTCTGCGTCGAGGGCGATGAGCGCGCGTTCAAGGTGACGACTCCGGCCGACCTCGACCGCGCCGTCCGGCTCGCACGGCAGGACGACGACGTTCCCGGAGACGACGGGGACGACGGCGACCACGACCACGACCACGGCGGGCGGGGCGGAGCCTAGACCGCTCAGGCTCGCCGGAGCGATCGGCCTGCGAGGCCGAGCGCCTCGGCCACGATCGCGCTGTCGAGCGAGGGCACGATCCGCTCGGCCGCCGCGAGCCGGTCCGGCGCCATCGTGCCGAGCACCGCGATGCAGCGCAGGCCCGCGGCGAGCGCGGAGGCGACGCCCACCTCGGTGTCCTCGAACGCGAGCACGTCGCCGGCCGGCAGCTCGGGCGCGAGGCGGCGGTGGGCCTCGGCGTAGCCGTCGGGCGCCGGCTTGCCGTGCGGCACGTCCTCGGCGGCCACGATCAGCCGGATGGCGCCGGCGACCCCGGCAGCGGCGAGCGTCGACTCGATCTCGCTGCGCGCGGCGCCCGAGCACACCGCGACCGGCACGTGGGCGGCGGCGAGGCGCAGCGCGGCGCGCACGGACTCGGGGATCGTGGCGCCGTCCGCGGTGCGCGCGCGGTAGCGGCGGTCGCGCTCGGCGATCACGTACCGCGCGCGCGGATGGTCGTGCCCGAGCCAGGCGTCGGTGATCTCGGGATCGGACATGCCCGCCAGCTCGCGCTCGTAGATCTCGGCCGTGAGCGGACGGCCGAGCTCGCCGAAGAGCTCCTGGAAGAGCTCGAGCACGATGTGCTCGTCGTGCGAGACGGTGCCGTTGAAATCGAGGATCAGCGCGCGAGCCGGCGGCCGCGCGTCAGTCGTCACGCCGGACGTCCTCCACGAGCTCGTGGAACGCCGGGCCGTCGAACTCCGCGACGGCGCGCTCGTACTTCTCCATGCCCCAGCCCCAGAAGTCGAAGTCGAGCGTCGAGACGCCGTCCTGGATCGACGCCCAGAGCGTCCAGCCGTACTTCGAGACGAGGCCCCACAGACGCGCCCGCGCGACCTTGTTGGCGAGCGGGCGCCCGTAGTAGTGGGCGACGAGCTCGTCGAGCTGCGCGAGCGAGAGGTTCGACTCGCTCCAGACGGTGCCGAGCTCGAACAGCGGATCGTTGTTGCCCGAGTACTCGTAGTCGATGAGGCGGAAGCGCTCGCCCGTCCAGATGAAGTTCTCCGCCAGCAGGTCGTTGTTGCACGGCACGAGGCCCTCGTCGCGATCCGCCATGGCGCGCTCGATCACGCGCATCTTGGAGGCGAACTCGAGGTAGCGCTCCGGCAGCCGCAGGCCGCGCGCCTGCACGATCTGCACGTAGCGCTCCTGCGTGCGGAACATGTTGAAGTCGTCGCGGAACGGCCGGCAGGCGTGCAGCTCGCGACAGGCGGCGGCGACCTCGGCGAGGCGGTCGCCCCGGCGCAGATCCTCGGCGCTCATGGTCGACCCCTCGATGAAGTCGAGCACGAGCGCGTTCAGCTCCGGCAGGTAGGCGACGACGCCGGCGCCCACGCCCGCCTCGGCCGCCGCGAGCGAGTTCTGGTGCTCGTTGTCGCGATCGATGGCGAGCAGCCCGGCGTCCTTCGACGAGACGCGCACGACGTAGCTGCGCCCGTCCGCCACGACCTTGTAGTTCGTGTTCGTGAGCCCGCCGGGCAGCTCCGTGACGACGCGGTCGGCGCCGGCGAGCTGCTCGACGTGCGGCAGGATGTCGTCGATGGTCACGTGCTCGTCGCTCACGGGCGCCAAGGATACGCGCATCGCTACGCTTGCCCGGTGAAGAGCAGAGCAGGAGCAGTCGTGATCGGCGGCGGCGTGGGCGGATGCAGCATCGCCTACCACCTCGCCAAGCTGGGTCTGAAGGACGTCGTGCTCGTCGAGCAGTTCGACCTCACGTACGGCTCGACGTGGCATTCGGCGGGCCTCGTCGGCCAGCTGCGCTCGTCGGTGTCGCTGACGCGGATGATGATGTACTCGGTCGAGCTGTACGCGGCCCTGCGCCGCGAGACGGGCAAGGATCCCGGCTGGCACGAGCTCGGCGGCATCCGCCTCGCCTCGTCGCCGGCGCGGCTCGAGGAGATCCAGCGCCAGGCCGGGTGGGCGAAGACGTTCGGCCTGCCGCTCGACGTCATCAGCGCCGCCGAGGCCAGGGAGCGCTTCCCCCTGATGGAAGCCGACGGCGTGCTGGGCGCCGCCTGGCTGCCGCGTGACGGCTACCTCGACCCGAGCCAGCTGACGTTCGCGCTGGCCGACGGCGCGCGCCACTACGGCGCCGAGATCAGCACGCGCACGCGGGTGACGGCGATCGAGCGCGACGCGCGCGGGCGCGTCTGCCGCGTCGTGACCGACAAGGGCGAGATCGAGACCGAGGTCGTCGTCGACGCGGGCGGCATGGCGGCCCCGGACATCGCGCGGCTCGTCGGCGTGACGGTGCCGATCATCCCGATGGCCCACCAGTACCTGATCACGGAGCCCTTCGACCCGCCGCTCGAGCCGCTGCCGACGCTGCGCGATCCCGACAACCTCGTCTACTGGCGCACGGAGGTCGGCGGCCTCGTCATGGGCGGCTACGAGCGCGACCCCGCGCCGTTCGGGCTCGACGGGATCCCCGAGGGCTTCGAGGCCCAGCTCCTGACCTGGGACTACGAGCGCTTCGAGGAGCTCATGGAGGGCTCGATCCGACGCGTGCCGGCGATGGCCGACGCCGAGGTCAAGAAGTTCTTCAACGGGCCCGAGGCGTTCACGCCCGACGGCGAGTTCATCCTCGGCGAGTCCGAGGTGCCCGGCTTCTGGGTCGCCGCGGGCTTCTGCGCGCACGGCCTCGCCGGCGCCGGCGGCATCGGCAAGGTGATGGCCGAGTGGATCGTCGACGGCCAGCCCGAGTGGGATCTCTGGCACATGGACATCCGGCGCTTCGGCCGCCAGTACCGCTCGCAGGGCTTCACGCTCGCGCGTACGACCGAGGTCTACTCGACGTACTACGACATCAAGTACCCGGGCGAGGAGCGCACGGCCGGCCGGCCCCTGCGCGTCTCGCCGGCCTACGCGCGCCACCTCGCGAACG
>DASXXY010000117.1:0-3375 GCA_036502805.1 Gaiellales bacterium
CGTGATGCCCGTGTAGGCGTCCGCCGGCGCCGTGACCGTACCGAGCGTGGCGGGGTCGAGCGAGCGCACGAGCGGATCGCCCTCCCAGAAGCAGAGCGTCCGCTCGCTGCCCATCAGCCCGGCGACGTGCGTCCGCGCCGCCGCCGCGTCGGGCACGCGCGCGGCCTGGCCGCCGTCCTTGATGACGGCCGCGACGAACTCGTCGATCATCCCTGGCCCTCGAGCTCGCTCCAGCGGCGGTGGAACGGCTTCGTGCTCGGCAGCGGCAACGTGGCGCGCCCGTCGAGCCAGCTCGCCCCGGGCCCGAAGGCGCGTGCGAACGGGCCGGACCGGGCACCGGCCCTGGCCGACGCGCGGTAGAGGCGCGGGCTCGACCAGGCGCGCGACCAGGCGCCCCAGGCGGCGCGCTCGCCGCGCGAGGCGAGGCCCGAGCGGTTCGCGAGCGTGCGGTCGCGCACGAGCAGGTCGTGCAGGGGGATGCCCACCGGGCACGCGTCCGTGCAGGCGCCGCAGAGCGAGGAGAGGAACGGCAGCTTGCGGCCCTCGTCGGACTCCATGTTCGTCAGCAGCGGTGTCAGCACCGCGCCGATCGGGCCGCCGTAGACCGAGCCGTAGGCATGCCCGCCGACCTTCGCGTAGACGGGACAGACGCTCTGGCAGGCGCCGCAGCGGATGCAGTTGAGGATCTCGCGCTCGTCGCTCTCGCGGATGCGTGAGCGCCCGTTGTCGAGCACGATCACGACGAACTCCTCGGGGCCGTCGTCGCCGTCGATCGCGGGGCCGCCGAGCCACGAGACGTAGCTCGGCAGCTCGCGGCCGACGGCGGCGAGCGCGAGCTGCTCGACCATGAAGGCCGCGTCCGCGTTCGTCTCGAGCACGCGCTCCATGCCCGCGAGCACGACGTGGCAGCGCGGCAGCGACGAGACGAGGCGGCCGTTGCCCTCGTTCTCGAGCACGATCACGGTGCCGCTCTCGGCGACCATGAAGTTGGCGCCCGTGATGCCCATGCCGGCCTCGAGGAACGACCTGCGCAGCTGTTCGCGGGAGTACGTGACGAGGCCGACCGGATCGTCCGACATCGGCCCGCCGCGGTGGGTCGCGAGCACCTCGGCGATCTGCCCGCGCGAGCGGTGGATGACGGGCGCGAGGATGTGCGAGGGGCGCTCGCCGGCGAGCTGGATGATCCACTCGCCGAGATCGGTCTCGACCGGCGTCAGCCCGGCCGCCTCGAGGGCGGGGTTGAGCTCGATCTCCTCGGAGACCATCGACTTGCCCTTCGCGATGACCTGGACGCCGCGCCGCTGTGCGACCTCGATCACGGCGCGCACGGCCTCGCCGGCGTCGGCGGCGTAGACGACGCTGCCGCCGCGGGCCGTCACGTTCTGCTCGAAGCGCGAGAGCAGCTCGGGCGCGCGGGCGACGGCATCCGTGCGGATGGCGCGCGCGCGGTCGACGCGCTCCCACCAGTCCGGATGGCGCTCCTCGACGGCGCCGCGGAAGCTCAGGATGTGGCGCCGGGACGCCTGCAGCGTCGTCGTGAGGCGCGTGTCGCCGAGCGCCTTCTCGAGCCGCTCGCCGAGCGCCTTGTCGCCGCCGTAGACGATGCTCACGGCTTCCACCCCTCGCGGTCGAGCAGCTCCGGCAGCGTCGTCGTCGCGAGCGCCACGTCGTTCTCGGCCGCCACGCCGCCGAGGTGCATGAGGCAGCCGAGATCGCCGGAGACGAGCTCGCCGGCGCCGGCCTCGTGGACGGCGTCCACCTTGTCGCGGCCCATCGCGGTCGAGACGCCGGGGAACTTGACGGCGAACGTGCCGCCGAAGCCGCAGCAGGCATCGGCGTCGGCCTGCTCGACGAGCTCGACGTTCGGCAGCGACGAGATCAGCGTCGTGCCCGAGGTGGTGTCGCGCAGGCCGCGGCGCTGGTGGCAGGAGCAGTGGAACGCGACCGGCCGGCGCGCGCCGACGGTCGGCGACGGGTCGGCGAGCGGAGCCAGGAAGGCGCCGAACTCGACGACGCGCTCGAGCACGCCCGCGAGGCGGGGATCGCCGGCGAACAGCTCGGGCCAGGCGTGCAGCATCGTCGCGGCGCACGAGCCCGAGAGCACGACGATCGGCCCGTCGCTCGCGGCCAGCGCCTCGAACGTCGTCGCTGCGACGCGGCGCGCGTCGTCGGGGAACCCCGAGTTCCAGGCGGGCTGGCCGCAGCAGGTCTGACCCTCGGGGAAGGTCACGCGGTAGCCCGCGCGGCGCAGGACGCGCACCGCGCTGACGCCGGCCTCGGGGCGCACGAGGTCGACCAGGCAGGTCGGCATCAGCGCGACGATGCCGCGCTCGCTCACAGGCCGCGTCCCGCGAGCGCCTGCGCATGGGCCGGGAACTGCTCGTACTCGGCGATCGCGCGCGCACCCGGCCCGACGGCGGCGAGGCCCTCGGCGCTGAGCTGCGCGAGCGAGCTCGTGACCAGGAACGTGCGCGCGGTGACGCCGCTCGAGACGGCCGCATAGCCGCCCGACGGCAGCGTGTTCGGCACGCCGATCGTGAAGTTGGCGGCGGCCATCGGCGTCGTCTGGCCGATCAGGATCTCGGCGGCGTAGTCGATGCGCGCAAGTGTGGCCTCGGGATCGGTCGTCGCGATCTGGAGGTGCTCGACGGCGTACTCGTTCGCGAAGGCGCAGGCCTCGGCCTCGTCGGCGCAGACGAGGATGCCGCCGAGATCGCCGAGCACGGCGGCGGCGTGGGCTCGCTGCGCTTCCGGCAGCGCCGCCAGCAGCGGCTCGACGGCCTCGGCGACGCGCTCGGCGAGCGCGTCGCTCCAGGTCAGCAGCAGCGCTGCGGAGTCGGGGCCGTGCTCGGCCTCGGTCAGCAGGTCGAGCGCCAGCAGGCCGGGGTCGGCGGCATCGTCGGCGATGATCAGGCTCTCGCTCGGGCCCTGCAGCATGTTCGTCGCGACGCCGTGCTCGGCTGCCAGCAGCTGTGCCACGGTCACGGCAGGGCTGCCCGGGCCGACGACCTTGCGCACGCGCGGGATCGAGGACGTGCCGAGCACGGCGGCGGCGATGCCGCTCGGGCCGTTCACGCGCCACACCTCGCGCAGGCCGAGGCGGCTCGCGATGTAGAGATAGGCGGGGTCGACGCGGCCGGTGCTGCGCAGGGGCGGGCAGAGGACGACGATCTGCGGCACGCCGGCCACCACCGCGGGCACGCCGAGGTGCGCCATCACGGACGGGAAGGAGCCCTTGCCGCTCGGCACGTAGAGCGCCGTCGAGGCGATCGGCCGCGAGCGCTCGCCGACGACGACGCCGGGCGCGAGCTCCTCGCGCCAGTCGGCGTCGCGCAGCACGCGCTCGTTGTAGCGGCGCAGGGCGGAGACCATGCC
>DASXXY010000118.1:0-2835 GCA_036502805.1 Gaiellales bacterium
AGCCGCGCCTTCGCGCGCGCGACGCGCTCGCGTCCGTGGCGGCCTGCGAAGGCGAGCTCGCGCAGGCCGCGGTCGGCCGCCTGGAGCTCGCAGATGCTGACGAAGAACCCCTCGAGCCCGAGCCACGGGTCGTCCGCGGCCAGCGCCTGCTCGGCGACCGTCAGCACGGCGTCCATGCGCTCGTCGAAGAGCGCGTCGATGAGCTCCTCCTTGTCGCGGAAGCGGCGGTAGACGGTGCCGACGCCGACGCCCGCGTGGTGCGCGATGTCGTCGAGCGTGACCTCGAGGCCGCGCGTCGCGAAGACCTCGCCGGCGGCTTCGAGGATGCGCTCGCGGTTGCGCGCGGCATCGCGGCGCAGGGGACGCTCGTCGGCGGGCGTGGAGGTGTTCGCAGCAGTGGTCACGAGACAAGCCTAGCACTAAACGGTGGCAACTCCTCCGCTTTCGTGCTACGCTCGGAGCAGTAAGTGGAGATTGCATCTCCATTAGGAGAAATGCTCTCCACTTCTGCCGCTCGCATTCCGCACGAAAGGACACCCGATGACAGCTCTCACGCCACCCGCATCCGCCCACCCGAGGCGGTGGGCGATCCTCGCGCTGCTCAGCATCGCCCAGCTCATGGTCGTGCTCGACGCGACCGTCGTGAACATCGCGCTGCCCTCCGCGCAGCATGCGCTGCACTTCTCCGACGGCTCGCGGCAGTGGATCGTCACCGCCTACGCCCTCGCGTTCGGCAGCCTGCTGCTGCTGGGCGGCAAGCTGGGGGATCTCTTCGGCCGCAAGTGGACGTTCGTGACCGGCCTGCTCGGCTTCGCCGCCGCCTCCGCCGTCGGCGGCGCGGCGCAGAACTTCGAGATGCTCGTCGGCGCGCGCGCCATGCAGGGCGTGTTCGGCGCGCTGCTCGCGCCCGCCGCGCTCTCGCTGCTCACGACGACGTTCCCGACGGGCGCCGACCGCGCCCGCGCGTTCGGCATCTTCGGCGCCATCGCCGGCGCCGGCGGTGCGATCGGCCTGCTGCTCGGCGGCGTGCTGACGGAGTACCTGTCCTGGCGCTTCGCGATGTACGTCAACCTCCTCTTCGCGATCCCGGCCGCGCTCGGCGCGATCGCGCTCGTCGCGCACGCACCGCACCCGGACCGCCCGCGCTTCGACGTCCCCGGCGTCCTGACCGCCTCGGCCGGCCTGTTCTCGGTCGTCTACGGCCTCTCGCACGCGGAGACGACGAGCTGGGGCAACCCGCTGACGGTCGGGTTCCTCGCCGCCGCCGTCGTCCTGCTCGGCTCGTTCGTCGCGATCCAGCGCCGTGCCGAGCACCCGCTGCTGCCGCTGCGGGTCGTGCTCGACCGCACGCGCGGCGGCTCGTACGTCGCGTTCGCGATCTCGGCCGCCGGCATCTTCGGCGTCTTCCTCTTCCTGACGTACTACCTGCAGCAGACGCTCGGCTACTCGCCGGTGCGCACCGGTCTCGCGTTCCTGCCCATGATCGGCGCGCTGATGATCACGGCGACGCTCGCCACGGCGCGCCTCGCACCGCGCTTCGGCTCGCGGCCGCTCGTGCCCGCGGGCATGCTGCTCGCCGCGCTCGGCATGTTCCTGCTCACGCGCCTCGGCCTCGACTCGACCTACGCCGCCGACATCCTCCCGGCGCTCCTGCCGCTCGGGCTCGGCATGGGGCTGATCTTCGCGCCCTCGATGAGCGCGGCCACCGCAGGCGTCGCGACGAGCGACGCGGGCGTCGCCTCGGCCATGGTCAACACGACCCAGCAGGTCGGCGGCGCCGTCGGCACCGCGCTCCTGAACACGCTCTTCGCGTCGTCGATCAGCGACTACCTCGCGACGCACGGTGGCGGGGCGGCCGCGCAGGCCTCGGCGTCGATCGCGGGCTACGGCACGGCGTTCGGCTGGGCGACCGGCATCTTCGTCGCCGGCGCGATCGTCACGGCGCTGATCCTGCCGAGCGGCACGCCCGTCCTCGCGCTCGAGCCCGAGGTCGCGTTCGCGCACTGAGGAGCACGCGCATGGGCGGCGGATCGGGGCACGTCCCCGATCCGCCGCCCGGCGACGGGCGGTTCCGGGGTCTGGCCCCGGCGCTGCCGGGCCAGGACCCGGCGGCGTCGTGCCAGGCCCTGTTTCGTTCCGCCGCGGGACTGCACGACCACGAGGCCGTCCATTCCCGTCCGTCGCGCTCGGCGCGGCACGGCCGACGGGTCGCGTCCCGCCGGGTCAGGGTCGAGACGCTCCGAGCCGGCATGCGCCGGGCCGCGCCATCAGCCGGCGCTGCAGGCGCCGGCGGCGGGGCCGCCTAGGAGTGGGTGAGCTCGTGCATGCGCGCGAGGCGGAGGCCGAGCGCGGCGATCGTGAAGAAGAAGATCGAGCACTGCACGAACGCGAACGCGTCGAACGTCAGCATGGCCGCCGCGAATCCGGCCACCGAGGCCGTGAGCGCGCTCAGCACGGGCAGTGACCCCTTGGCCCGTCGCGAGGCGCGGATCAGCCGGATCGTGATGAAGCCGACGAGCCAGAGCACCGCGCCGAGGCCGATCACGCCGTGGCCGACGAGCGAGGTCAGGTACTGGTCGTCGAAGATGATCGGGTCGGGCGGCGTCGCGTCGTCGGTCGTCGCGGCCTGCACGACGAGGTCGGGCGGCGGCGGCAGCGGGTCGCCGGTGCCGAAGAAGGCGTTCGCCTGCACGAGCTTGAGCGCCGGGTCGAGGTCGGCGAGGCGGCCGGAGCCGACGCCGCCGGCACGCACCGACTGCTCACTTGCGATGCCGCCCTTCGGGAAGAAGGAGTGGTACAGCCGGCCCATTCCGCCCGGCAGCACGGTGTGCGCGG
>DASXXY010000119.1:0-14796 GCA_036502805.1 Gaiellales bacterium
CCGCACCGAGTGGATCGGCACGTCGCGCCCGGTGACCGCGCGCACGCGCGCGGCCGTCGTCTCGGCCGTCCCGGACGGCGCGTCCACCTTGTGCCGGGAGTGCAGCTCGACGATCTCGACGTCGGGCAGCAGCCGCGCGGCCTGCACGGCGAACTGCATCGCGAGCACGGCTCCGAGCGCGAAGTTGGGTGCGTAGAAGGCGGGCAGGCGGGCGGCCTGCGCAGCGGCGTCGATGCGGCCGCGCGCGGCTGCATCGAGCCCGGTGGTGCCGAGCACGACCGCGAGCCCGTGCGCGAGGCCGGCGAGCGCGTGCTCCTCCCCGAGCTCGGGCCGCGTGAGGTCGACGAGGACGTCGGCCTCGACGGCAGCGAGCGCATCTGCGAGCGATCCGTGACAGCCCGGCCCGGCGCCCGCGAGGCTCGGCGCGACGCGTGCGACGAGCTCGACGTCGGACGCGGCCTCGAGGCCCGCGGCGACCGGGGTGCCGGTGCGCCCGCTCGCCCCGGCCAGGATGACGCGCGTCACACGACCGCCTCGAGCAGCTCGACGTCGCCTCCCACGGCCGCGCGGAAGCGATCCGCGTCGGGCCCGATGCCGGCGGCCGAGAAGCGCTCGGGTGCGAGCAGCTCGGCCGCGAGCAGCGTGATCTCGTCGTGCGTGACCGCGTCGACGCGTGCCGCGACGTCGTCGAGCGAGAGGATCTCGCTGCCGCTGAGCACGGCGCGCCCGAGGCGGGACATGCGCGACGACGTCGACTCGAGCGCCAGCAGCATGCGCCCCTTGACGCTCTCCTTGGCGCGCTCGAGCTCGTCCGCCGTGAGCCCGCCGCTGCCCAGGTCGGCGACCTGCGCCCGCGCGATCTCGACGCACTCCCCCACGTTCTCGCCGCGCGTGCCGACGTAGATCCCGACCTGGCCGGCGTCGTCGTAGTTCGACGTGTAGCTGTAGACGCTGTAGGCCATGCCGCGCTGCTCGCGGATCTCCTGCACGAGGCGCGAGGACGCCGCGCCGCCGAGCACGTGGTCGAGCAGCGCCATCGCGAAGCGGCGCTCGTCGTCGCGCCGGAGGCCGGGCGCCGAGAGGCAGACGTGGTACTGCTCGGTGTCGCGCGCCAGGAACAGCCGGCGGCCGGCGACGCCGGGCGGCGAGACGCGCACGGCGCGCGTCGCGGCGCCCAGCTCGAGGCGCTCGGCGACGAGCTCGCAGAACGCGTCGTGCTCGATGTTGCCCGCCGCCGCGACGACGACGTTGCCGGCGCCGTAGCGGCTCGCGTGGTACTCGGCGATGCCCGCGTTCGTGAGGCCGCGCACGGTGTCGGCGCTGCCGATCACGGGCCGCCCGAGCTCGTGCTGGCCGAACACGCAGCGCGCGGCGACGTCGTGCACGAGATCCGACGGGTCGTCCTCGATCATCGCGATCTCCTCGAGCACGACCTCGCGCTCGGACTCGAGCGCCTCGTCCTCGAAGAGCGGCTTCGCGGCCATGTCGCACATCACGTCGAGCGCGAGCGGCAGGTGCTCGTCGAGCACGCGCACGTGGAAGACCGTCGACTCGCGCGTCGTGAACGCGTTCAGCTCGGAGCCCAGGCGATCGGAGACGCGCGCGATCTCCATCTGGTCGTAGCGCGCGCTGCCCTTGAACACGAGGTGCTCGATCAGGTGCGTGACGCCGGCCTCGGTCGGACGCTCGTCGCGCGCGCCGACGCCGACGAAGATGCCGACCGCGACCGAGCGCACGGAGTCGATCTTCTCGGAGATGACGCGCAGGCCGTCGGGAAAGGTCGTGAGCTCGTGCACGGGGCAGGAGCGTACGCGAGATGGCCGCAGGGGCAGGGCGAACGCCGCCCCGCGGGGCCGTGTCGTGTGCGTCGCGGTGCACGCACGGGGTCAGACCCGCACGGTGCGGGTCAGACCCCGCTGGGAGCGCCGCTGGCCGCCCTCGGCGCGAGCAGCGCGAGCACCGCGCTCGCGACCGCCTCGGGCTCCTCGCACATCGGCACGTGCCCGGTCTCGGGCAGGAACAGCAGGCGGCCGTCGGGCAGGGCCTCGCGCAGCAGCTCGCCGTAGTGCGGCGAGACGACGTGGTCGCGCCCGCCCCAGACGACGAGCGTCGGCAGCGTCAGGAGCGCGATGCGGTCGCGCAGCCCGGCGTAGACGATCTCGATGCCGGCCGCAGGGGTCGAGCGGCCCTGGGCAGCGCCCAGCAGCAGCTCGCGCGCGAGCGCCCGGCCGATCGACGAGGAGTCGCCGACGACGCGCGCGAAGGCGCGGCGCCTGAGGCCCGGACGGGACGCGACGAGCGGCGTGATCGCGCGGATCACGCGGCGTCCGACGGCGTGCGTTCGCGGACGGCGCCAGGACGAGCGCACGGCGCCGGTCGCGATCAGGCCGGCCGGCGCGATCAGCGTCAGCGCGCGCAGCGCCCCTGGTCGCTCGGACGCGTAGCGGACGGCGACGCCTCCGCCCAGCGAGTGCCCGAGCAGCGCCGGGCGCTCGAGGCCGAGCTCCGCGATCGCCGCCTCCACCCGTCCGCACACGGCGGCGAGCTCGAAGCCCCCGCCCGCGAGCGGCGGCGAGCCGCCGAAGCCCGGCAGGTCGATCGCCACGAGCCGCAGGTGCGGTGCGAGCAGCGGCACGAGCCAGGCGAACACCTGGCGGCGCTCGGCCAGGCCATGCAGCAGCACGAGCGGCGGGGCCGACTCGTCACCCGCGAGGGTGACGGCCAGCCCCGCCGCGCGTACGTCCTTCAGCTCACTCGGAGCGCTGACCGCCGCCGCCGCCGTTGTGCCGGCGGGGGCGATCCCCGCCGCGGCCGCCGCCGGAGCGCTCGCCGTCGCGGGGCGGGCGCTGACCGCCGCCCTGGCCCGCGTTCGGGAACTGCTCCTTGTAGCGCGCGCCGATCGCCTCGGCCGTGATCTCGGCGCCGTCCTCCGTCTTGGAGACCAGCTTGAGGCCCACGCGGCCGCGCTCGGTGTCGACCTCCGTCACCTCGACGGTGACGACGTCGCCGCGCGTCAGCACCTGGTCGACGGAGTCGACCCGGACGCCCGGCGAGATGCGCGAGGCGTGCAGGAGGCCGTCGGTGCCCTTGCGGAGCTCGATGAAGGCGCCGAACTCGGCCGTCTTGACGACCTTGCGGTCGCGGTACACCGTGCCGACGCCGATCGGGCGCGTCATCTCCTCGATGCGCTGGCGGCAGCCCTCGCCCATCGCGGCGCTCGAGGCGTAGATGCGGACGAAGCCATCCTCCTCGATGTCGATCTTGCAGTCGAACTCCTCCTCGAGGCCGCGGATCGTCTCGCCGCCCTTGCCGATGATGAGGCCGATCTGGTCGGAGTCGATCTTCACCGTGACGACCTGCGGGGCGTACGGGGAGAGCTCGGTGCGCGGCTCGGAGATGGCCTTGGCCATGCTGTCGAGGATCGCGAGCCGGGCCTCGCGCGCCTGCGCCAGCGCCTGCCGGAGCAGGTCGGCGGAGACGCCCGTGATCTTGATGTCCATCTGCAGCGCCGTGATGCCGTGCTGCGTGCCGGCGACCTTGAAGTCCATGTCGCCGAGGTGATCCTCGGCGCCCTGGATGTCGGTCAGGACGATCGAGTTCTCGCCCTCCTTGATGAGCCCCATCGCGATGCCGGCCACCGGGGAGGTGATCGGCACGCCGGCGTCCATCAGGGCCATCGTCGAGCCGCACACGGACGCCATCGACGAGGAGCCGTTGGACTCCAGGATCTCGGAGACCACGCGCATCGTGTACGGGAACGTCTCGGCGTCCGGGATGACAGGCAGGAGGGCGCGCTCGGCGAGCGCGCCGTGGCCGATGTCGCGGCGCTTCGGGCCCCGCATGAAGCCCGTCTCCCCGACCGAGAACGGCGGGAAGTTGTAGTGGTGGATGTAGCGCTTCTTCGTGTCGAGCGAGAGATCGTCGATCCGCTGCTCCTCCTTGGCCGTGCCCAGCGTGACGAGCGTCAGCGCCTGGGTCTGGCCGCGGGTGAAGAGCCCCGAGCCGTGCGTGCGCGGGGTGACGCCGACCTCGGTCGCGATCGCGCGGATCTCGTTGGCCGCGCGGCCGTCGGGACGCCGCTTCTCGATCGCGATCTTCTCGCGCACGATCTGCTTGTAGACGGAGTCGGCCGCGCTGCGCGCGTAGCTGCGCGCGAGCGCGTCGAGCTTGCCGTCGACGCGCGAGGGGAACGGCAGCTGCAGATCCTTCTCGATGCGCTCGTAGAGCGCCGAGCGCTTCGCCGACTTGAGCTCCTTGGAGTCCTGCTCGGCGTCGGACAGCTCGCGCAGCGCCTGCTTGAACTGCGAGTCGACCGCCGACTTGACGGCCTCGCTGCGGCGCTTCTCGCCGATCGCCGAGATCGCGGCGCGCACCTGCACGCGCCGGACCATGTCGGCCTCGGTGGCGTTGCCGGTCACGCCGGCGAGCTCGGCCGCGGTGGCCTCGCCCTCGGCCAGGGCGATGCCCGTGAGGCCGTGCTCGGCGAGCAGCGCGTCGAAGCGGCCCGCATAGCGCGCGTCGATCTCCGACTGCACGCCCTCGTCCTGCCACTTGGGCTGGCCGACCTTGGAGCGCAGGTCGAGCTGCGCCTGGCAGAGCGTCTTGATCGCGGCGTGCGCGGCGCCGAAGGCCTCGAGCATGACGTCCTCGGAGACCTCCTTGGCGCCCGCCTCGACCATCGTGATGGCGTCGAGCGTGCCGCAGACGATGAGGTCGAGGTCGGAATCCTCCATCTCCGTCATCAGCGGGTTGACCTTGATCTCCCCGCCGATGCGGCCGATGCGCACGGCGCCGACCGGCCCGAAGAACGGCAGCGGCGAGATCGTCAGCGCCGCGGAGGCGCCGTTGATGGCCATCGTGTCGTGGCTGTGCTCGCCGTCGACGGACAGCACGGTGCCGATGATCTGCACCTCGTTGCGAAAGCCCTTGGGCCAGAGCGGCCGGATCGGCCGGTCGACCATGCGCGCGTTCAGCGTGGCCTTCTCGGAGGCCTTGCCCTCGCGCTTGAAGAAGCCGCCGGGGATCTTGCCCGCGGCGTACGACTTCTCCTCGATGTCGACGGTGAGGGGGAAGAAGTCCGTTCCCTCACGCGCCTCGCTGCGCCCGACGGCCGTGGCGAGCACGACCGTGGCGCCGCTGCGCACCGTGACTGCACCGTGGGCCTGTCGGGCCAGCTTGCCGGTCGTGAAGGAGATCTCTTCCCCTCCGATGTCGACCGAGACGGTGGTCTCGTGCAACTGCAGTTCGCTCATTCTCTTTCCTGCTTCCTCAAACCCTGCCGCGCCTGTGCGCGGCGATTCGCGGCCCCGTCCCGGGGCCGTCGTACTTCATGCCGGCATCGAATCCGGTCTTGCTCAGCGACGGAGGCCGAGCTCTGCGATCAGCTTGCGGTACGACTCGAGATCATTGCTCGCCAGGTAGGCCAGCAGACGGCGGCGCCGTCCCACGAGCGACAGCAGACCGCGTCGCGAGTGGTGATCCTTCTTGTGTGTGCGCAGGTGATCAGTCAGCTCGTTGATGCGCGTCGTCAGCAGCGCGACCTGGACCTCGGTCGAGCCGGTGTCCTTCTCGTCGCGGCCGAACTTGCGCACGATCTCGAGCTTGCCCTCGCTGGTGAGCGTCATTGGAACCTCCCGTGGGATTTCTCCACCCGCAGCAGCCTGCGCACCGGGCAGTGCGCCGCCGCATGGCGGGGGACGTGACGAAGTGTACGTGGTCCGGTCCCGGAACCGGGCACTTCGCGGTCTGTGCCTAGACTGCCCCCATGGAGAGTCTCGTCTGGAGCGCCCGCCCGACCCTGCGCAAGGGCGTGCTCGTGTGCGCGTTCTACGGCTGGAACGACGGCGGCGAGGCGGCGACGCTGAGCGCATTGTTCCTGCGCCAGCAGCTCGGGGCGACGCAGTTCTGCGAGCTCGACCCCGACGAGTTCTACGATTTCCAGGAGGTCCGGCCCGTCGTCTCGCTCGGCGACGACGAGCACCGCCGCCTGGCCTGGCCCGAGAACTCCTTCGCATGGGCGCCGCTGCCGAGCGGCAACGACATCGCCGTGATGGTCGGGATCGAGCCTCAGAACCGCTGGAAGCTCTACTCGCGCAGCATCGTCGAGGTCGCGAAGGAGAGCGGCGCCGAGCTCGTCGTCACGCTCGGCGGCTTCCTCGCCGACACGCCCCACACCCGCCCGGTGCCGGTGACCGGCTCGGCCGACGGCGACATCGCCGACCAGCTCGGACTCGCGCCCTCCCAGTACGAGGGCCCGACGGGCATCGTGGGCGTCGTCCACGACGCCTGCAGGGACGCCGGCATCGCGTCGGCCAGCCTGTGGGCGGCCGTCCCGCACTACATCTCCGTCTCGCCGAACCCGAAGGCGGCGCTCGCGCTGCTCTCGCGGCTCGCGCTGCTGCTGGAGACGAGCTTCGACACGACGAAGCTGTCGCAGGACGCCGTCCAGTTCGAGCGCGAGGTCTCCCACGCCGTCTCGGCCGACGAGAAGATCAGCCGCTACGTCCGCGAGCTCGAGAGCCGCTCGGACGAGCGCGCCGACGACGACGCCGACGAGGAGTCGCCCCCGCTGCTCGCGAGCGGCGACGACATCGCCGCGCAGATCGAGCGCTACCTCGCGGAGCGCGAGGAGTCGAGCGACGACAGCTGAGCCGGTGACCGCGTCGCAACGGCGCCGCCGGCCTCGGCGCAGGGAGTTCTTGCGTTTGCGCGCTCCCGCGGGGGTCGCTGAATGAGTGGGGTCAGACCCCTATCGTGCACCGACCAGTTCGGGCAGGCACAAGCGTCGAGGCGTGCACGATAGGGGTCTGACCCCAATCGTGCAGGTATCGCAAAGCGCCTCGACCCTCGCCGAGGAGTCGGACACCTCTCAGCCGCCGGCTTCCTCCGCGAGTTGCCGGGCCGTCTCGATGTCGCGCCACATCTGCTCGACGAGCTCGTCGATGCTCTCGAAGGCCAGCTCGTGGCGCAGGAAGCGCGTGAACTCGACGCGCATCGGGCGGTCGTAGGCGTCGCCGTCGAAGCCGATCAGGTACGCCTCGACGACGGTGCCCTCGACGTCGCCGAACGTCGGGTTGCCGCCGACCGAGATCGCGGCGGGATAGCGCTCCTCGCCGGGCCCGAGGATGCCGAAGCCGGCGTACACGCCGGGCGCCGGCACGACGCGGCCGGGCGTCCAGCGCAGGTTGGCCGTCGGCACGCCGAGCGCGCGGCCGCGCGCGAAGCCGCGCACGACGGTGCCGTCGAGCCAGGGCGGGCGGCCGAGCAGGCGCGTCGCGTGCATGACCTCGCCCTGACGCACGAGCTCGCGGATCCAGGACGACGACACGCGGTCGCCGTCGGCCGTGACGAGCGAGACCGCGGTGACGCCGAAGCCGAGCCTCTCGCCGAGCGCCGTGAGCGTCGCGACGTCGCCCGCCGCGGCGTTGCCGAAGCGGTAGTTCTCGCCCACGACGACGTGCACGGCGCCCGCGCGGGCGACGAGCACCTGCTCGGCGAAGGCCTCCGGCGAGAGCAGCGAGAGCTCGTGCGTGAACGCGATCACGAGCAGCTCGTCGACGCCCTCCTGCGCGATCAGCTCGGCGCGGCGCTCGATGCCCGAGAGCCGGCGCGGCGTCTGGCCGGGCCGCAGGATCTCGGACGGCATCGGCTCGAACGTCGCGACGGTGCTCGTCGCGTCGAGCTCGCGCGCACGCTCGAGCGCCTCGTGGATCAGCCGGCGGTGGCCGAGATGGACGCCGTCGAACGTGCCGAGCGCGACGACGCGCCGCTTCGGCTCGAGCTGCTCGAGTCCGTCGACGACCCTCATGGCTCGTCCACCAGGACGAGCGGGCGCAGCTCCGCGCCGGCGACCTCGGCGACGGCCACGAGACGCCCCTCGGCGAGGCAGCGCAGCGGGCCCTGCTCGCCTTGAGCGGCGATCGCGCGCCCGTGCACCAGCGCATCTCGCTCGGCGGGCTCGAGCTCGCGCGCAGGCAGGTGGGCGAGCGCCTCTGCGCACGACATGCGCCAGCCGCCGCCGAGCGGGTCGCCCGCGACGTCGTCCAGCGTCCCGGCACGCGCGATGCCGAGATGCCCGATCGCCTCGCGCCGCAGTTCGGCGCAGTACGCGCCGCAGCCGAGCGCGTCGCCGAGGTCGCGGGCGAGCGCGCGCACGTAGGTGCCCTTGGAGCAGTGGATGGCGAGCTCCGCCCGGCCGCTCGCCGCGTCGTAGGCGACGACGTCGAAGGCGTGCACGAGCACCTCGCGCACCGGCATCTCGACAGCCACGCCGGCGCGCGCGAGCGCGTAGGCGCGCTTGCCGTCGACCTTGATCGCGGACGTCGCGGGCGGCACCTGCGCGATGGCGCCGGTCAGCTCCGCGCACGCCGCCCGCAGCGCGGCCAGATCGGGCAGCGGCCCCTCCCCCGGCTCGAGCGCCCCCTCGGTGTCGCCGGTGTCCGAGCGCACGCCGAGCTGGACGGTCGTGCGGTAGCGCTTGTCGAGCCCGACGAGGTAGGGCGCGAGGCGCGTCGCGCGGCCGATCAGCAGCGCCAGGAGGCCGGTCGCGAACGGGTCGAGGGTGCCGGCGTGGCCGACCTTGACCGCCCGGCCGCCGAGCGCGCCGCGCACCTTCGCGACGCAGCCGAACGACGTCGGCCCGGCCGGCTTGTCGACGAGCAGCACCGCCGGGATCACGAGGCCTGCTCCGCGAGGAAGGCCGTGATCTCCTCCGCCGTCTCGTCGGTCGAGAAGCCCGCGGCGCCGGGATGGCCGCCGCCGCCGCGCAGGCGGGCGATCGCCGAGCAGTCGAGCCCGCCCGCGCGCGAGCGCAGCGAGACCTTGCGCGCCGGGCCGCTGCGGTCGCGCGGCTCGCGCACGAGCGCGGCGAGCTCGACGCCCTCGATCGCCCGCAGCGCGTCGACGACGCCGTCGGAGGCGGTGTCGTCGGCCCCCGTCGACTCGAAGTCGCCGCGCGAGAGCGACGTGATCGCGAGCCTGCCCCCAGCCGCCACCTCGGCCCGCCCGAGCGCCAGGCCGAGCAGCCGCTGGCGCGCGAGCGGCAGCGACTCGAAGAGCGTCGCGAAGACGTGCGCCGGCTGCACGCCCTGCTCGAGGAGCCGCGCGGCGAGACGGTGCGCGCGCGGCGTCGTGTTGACGTACGCGAAGCGACCGGTGTCGGTCACGAGCCCGACGTAGAGCGCGAGCGGCGCGCCCTCGGCGAGCGGGATGCCGGCCTCGGCGAGCAGGCCCTCGACGATCTCGGCCGTGCACGACGCCTCGGCGTCGACGAGGTTGATGTCGCCGAAGAGCGTGTTGTCGTGGTGATGGTCGATGTTGACGACGCGCGCGAACCTGGTCACCACCTCGCCGCCGCGGTCGACGCGCAGCGCGGAGCCGCAGTCGAGCGCGAGCAGCGTGCGCTCCGCGGCATCCTGCGGGACGCGCCGGGCGATGCCCTCGAGCCCGAGGAACGCGAGCTCGCGCGGGAACGGCTCGTCGCCGTCCTGGTAGAGCACGACGTCGCGGCCGGTCGCGGCGAGCGAGCGCCCGAGGCCGAGCAGGGAGCCGAGCGCGTCGCCGTCCGGCGAGGCGTGCGCGCAGACGCAGACGGGGCCGCCGTCGCGCAGCACCTCGATCACCTCGCCCCGGCTCATGCGCCGTCCTCGTGCTCGGAGGCGACATCCGTGGCCTCGCCGTCGGCAGGCGTCGCGTCGGCGGCGCCGGCGTCGGGCGCGTCCGGGTCGGCGTTCGGATCGGGGATGAAGTCGGGCATGGGCTCGTGCTCGGCCAGCAGCTGCTCGATGCGCGCGCCCTTGTCGAACGACTCGTCGTAGCTGAAGCGCAGGCGGGGCGTGCGGCGCAGCGTGACCTCGCGGCCGACGCGCGCCTGCAGGTGGCCCGTCGCGCGCTCGAGCGCCTTCATCGAGCGCGCGCGCTTGACGTCGTTGCCGAGCACGGAGACGTAGACGATCGCGTGCTCGAAGTCGCGCGAGCAGTCGACGCTCGTGACCGTCACGAAGCCGAGGCCGGGATCGGTCATCTCGCCCAGAGCCTCGCCGATGATCTGGCGCATCAGCTCGTTGACGCGGCGCACGCGCTCGCTCATGCCAGATCCTCCGGCGTGACGACGAGGCGCGTGAACGGCCCGACCTCGGCGCCCGAGGCGTAGGCGAGCCGCTCGCAGCGGTCGAGGCGCTCGTCGAGGCCGGAGGCCTCGCGGTCGACGAGCGTCACGGTCAGCCGGGCGCGCTGCCAGACGTCGTGGTGATCGACCTCGGCGACCGATGCCCCCGCGCGCTGCTGCAGGTGGCTCTTGAGGGCGAGCAGGTGCTTGCGCTTGCCCTTCAGGGAGTGCTCGCCCGGGAATCGCAGTTCGAACGAGAGGATGCCCACATAGCCGGACGCCACCGCGATCATGAGTCTACGACCGCCGCCGACGGCGCCGCCAGCTCGCGCGCGAGCGCGGCGAAGTGGCCGTGCGCGGCCATCAGCTCGGACTCGCTGCCGCGCTCGACGATGCGCCCGCGCTCGAGCACGACGATCTCGTCCGCCCGCCGCACGGTCGCGAGGCGGTGCGCGATCACGATCGAGGTGCGCCCGTGCAGGAGGCGGTCGAGCGCGCGCTCGATCAGCACCTCCGTCGGGCGGTCGATGTTCGAGGTCGCCTCGTCGAGGATCAGGATGCGCGGATCGGCGAGCAGCGCGCGCCCGATCGAGATCAGCTGGCGCTCGCCGGCCGAGAGGCCGGAGCCGCCCTCGCGCACGGCATGGTCGAGACCCTCCGAGAAGCGCAGGGCGACGCGGTCGAGGCCGATCGCGCGCGCCGTCTCCTCGACGCGCTCGTCGCTCGCGTCCGGCGCCGCGAAGCGCAGGTTGTCGGCGATGCTGCCGGCGAACAGGAACGGGTCCTGGAGCACGACGCCGAGCTGACGGCGGTAGTGCACGAGGTCGATCTCGCGCAGGTCGTGGCCGTCGACGCGCACGGCGCCCTCGCGCGGGTCGTAGAAGCGGCCCACGAGCCGCGCGAGCGTCGACTTGCCGCCGCCCGACATGCCCACGAGCGCGACGCAGCTGCCGGCCGGTATGTCGAGGTCGATGTCGTGCAGCACGGGCTCGCGGCCGTACGCGAACGTCATGTGGTCGAGGCTGACGTGGCCCTCGACGCGCTCGATCCGGCGTGCGTCCGGCGGGCTCGCGATGTCGGCCTCGACGTCGAGCACGGTCGTGATCTTCTCCATCGCCGCGGCCGCCGACTGCACCTGGCCGTACAGCTCGGAGAGCTCCTGCAGCGGCTGGAAGAGCAGGCTCAGGAGGCCGATGAACGCGATCAGCGTGCCCAGCGTGAGCGAGCCGTGCTCGTACAGCCGCGAGCCGAGCGCGAGCACGGCGACGGTCGCGATCACGCCGAACAGCTCGATCGCCGGGAAGAAGATCGAGGAGAGGTTCTGGGCGTGCTGGTTGGAGCGCTGGTTGGCCTGGTTGAGCTCGCGGAACTGCGTTCTGAACGCGCCCTCGCGGTTGTAGGACTGGATCACGGCCATGCCGGCGAGCGACTCGGCGATCTGCGCGGTGAGCGCCGAGATGCGCGTGCGGACGTCGGCGAAGGCGCTGTGCGAGCGCACCTGGAACCAGCGCGCGACGATCATCGTCGGCGGCAGGATGACCATCGTCGCGAGCGCGAGGCGCCAGTCCAGGAACGCGAGCGCGATCATCGCGCCCGTGAGCGTGAGCACGTTGCCGACGAGCGTCGAGAGGCCCTCCGAGAGCACGTCGGAGAGCGCGTCGACGTCGTTCGTGATGCGCGAGATGATCCAGCCGGCGCGCTGCTGCGAGAAGTAGCGCAGCGAGAGCGTCGTGAGGTGGCCGAAGAGGTGCTCGCGCAGGCGCAGGACGATCAGCTGGCCGAGCTGCGCGAGGCCCATGATCAGGAACGACCCGACGACCCAGGCGAGCGCGTTGAGCCCCACGTAGATGCCGACGTCGAGATCGAGGCGCGACGTGTCGTGGGCGCGGATGCCGTTGTCGATCGCGTCGCCGACGAGCAGCCAGCCGCCGACCTGCACCGCGGAGGTGAACGCGGCCGCGAGCGAGAGCAGCGCGATGCGCGACCGCTGGTCGCGGACGTAGACGGACAGGCGGGTCAACCCGACGCGGCGCTTACGCGACACGGACCTCGTCCCCGAACAGCCGCTCGAACGCCCCGCCGGCCCGCAGCAGGCGCTCGGGCGGGGCATCCTCGACGATCACGCCGCCCTCGAGCACGACGGCGCGGTCGGCCAGCGAGACGGTCGAGAGGCGCTGGCTCGAGAGCAGCACCGTGCGCCCGGCGAGCGCGGGCCGCAGGCGGCTCACGATGTGCTCCTCGTTCTCCGTGTCGACGGCCGAGAGCGGGTCGTCGAGCGCGAGCACGCGCGCGCCCGAGATCAGCGCCCGGGCGAGCGCGACCCGCTGCCGCTGACCGCCCGAGAGGTTGACGCCGCGCTCGCCGATCATCGTGTCGTAACCGTCGGGCAGGTCGTCGATGAAGTCGGCGACGCCCGCGACCTCGCAGGCCGCGAGCATCTCGTCCTCGGTCGCCTCCGGCCGCGCCGCGCAGAGGTTGTCGCGCAGCGGCAGCGAGAACAGCACCGGCCGCTGCGTCACGAGCGCGACCGCGGCGCGCAGGTCCCGCTTGAGCAGCGCGGAGGCCTCCACGCCGCCCACGCGCACGCTGCCCGAGTCGGGATCGTAGAAGCGCGAGAGCAGGTTCAGCATCGTCGACTTGCCCGCGCCCGTCTCGCCGCAGACGGCGACGATCGAGCCGGCGGCGACCTCGAGGTCGAGGTCGCGCAGCACGGGCGAGCCGCCGGCATAGGCGAAGCAGACGTCGTCGAAACGCACGTCGAGGCCCCCCGCAGGCAGCTGCGCGGGGCGCTCCGGCTCGGGCAGCGCGCGCACGGCGTCGAGCCAGGCGAACGCGCGGCTCGCCGAGGCGATCGCGCGCTGGGCGAGGTTGAGGATCCAGCCGAGCGCCTCGAGCGGCCACACGAGCTGCAGCAGGAGGCTGTTGAAGAGCACGAACTGGCCGATCGTGAGGTTGCCGTCGATCACGTCGCGGCCGCCGAAGAAGAGCACGCTCGCGATCGCCATCGAGGGCAGGAACGTGAGCCCCGGCAGGTAGCGCGCCTCGACGCCGGCCTCGCGCAGCTGGCTCGCGCGGACGCCCTCGGCGCGCTCGCGGAAGCGCTCGCGCACCTCGGCCTCGCGCCCGAACGCCTGCACCATCTCCATGCCGACGACCGACTCGTCGGCGGCCTCCGTGAGATCGGCCTTGCGCTGCTGGACGATGCGCGAGAGCGGCGTGACGAGGCGCGCGAAGCGCCACGTCAGCAGCGCGATCAGCGGCATCGTCAGACCGGCGTAGAGCATCAGCCGCGCGTTCACGCTCAGCAGCACGATGGCGACGCCGACGATCATCATCAGGCTCGAGACGACCTGGACGACGCCCCAGCCGATGAAGTAGCGGATCGGATAGAGGTCGTTGGTCGCACGCGAGAGCACCTGCCCCGTCGCGTGGCGGTCGTAGAACGCGCGCGGGTAGGTCAGATAGGCGTCGTAGAGCGTCGCGCGCAGGCGGTTCTCGATCACGATCCCGATGCGCGACGTGATCGCCCGCCGCGCCGAGTTGGTCGCGAAGCGCAGCAGCGCGCAGGCGGCGATGAGCACGATGTAGAGCGCGAGCTCGGAGTGATCCCTGGCGACGATCGAGTTGTCGATCACGCGCTGCACGAGCACGGGGATCGAGATCGAGAGCGCGGTCGTGGCGAGCGCGCACACCAGGCCGATCCCGACGAGGCGCCGCTCGACCCACCACTCGCGCGTGAGATGCCGCGCCGTCGGGCCGAAGTCGAGGTCGGGAGGATCGACCGTACCGAGTGGTGCAGTGACGGCCATACATCGGAGAGTGCCATTTGGCACACGCCGCGCGTGCCACTTGCCGCGTTTCCGCAGCGGCGCTCAGGCCAGCCGGTGGAGGCCGAGCCAGAGCGCGGCGGTCGCCGCGGCGATCGCCGCGGGAGCCGTCAGCAGCCCGAGCAGCGTGAACTCGCGCAGCCCGACCTCGGCGCCCTCGGCACGCAGCGCTCGGCGCCACAGCAGCGTCGCGAGCGACCCGACGTAGGTCATGTTCGGGCCGATGTTGACGCCGATCAGCGCTGCCAGGACGGGTCCCGGCCCGGCAGCGGCGGCGAGTGCCGGCAGCGCGATCAGGATCGCCGGGAGGTTGTTGACGGCGTTCGCGAGCAGCGCGCAGACGGCCGCTATCGCGAGCAGGTCGAGCAGGCCCGACCCGTCCGGCAGGACGTCCCGCATCCCCGACTCGAGGCCGTGCCGGCTCGCGGCGCCGACGATGACGCCGAGCGCGAGCACGAAGACGAGGAAGGCGGGATCGGCCGAGCGCACGATCGCGGCGGGCGTCGCGGTGCGGCGGAGCAGCGCCGGCAGCGTGATCGCGACCGCTCCGGCGACGGCGATCCAGACGGGCTCGGTGCCGGCCACGGAGCTGAGCGCGAAGCCCGCGAGCGTCGCGAGGAGCACGGCGAGCGGCAGGCGCGGCAGCGCCATCGCGGGCTCGGCCGCGCGGATCGCGTCCCGGCGCCGGCGCCGCGGCCGCAGGTCGTCGGCGAAGAACCGCGTGAGGACGAGCCACTCGATTCCCACCGCCGCCGCGGTCGGGAGCACCATCAGCCCCGCGAAGCGCAGGAACGACAGCCCGCTGGCATGGAAGGCGAGGAGGTTCGTGAGGTTCGAGACCGGCAGGAGGAGCGAGGCCGAGTT
>DASXXY010000120.1:0-2427 GCA_036502805.1 Gaiellales bacterium
CGCAACACGTACATCTACCCACCCGGGCCGTCGATGCGGATCGTCTCGGACATCTTCGCCTACACCTCGCGCGAGATGCCCCGCTACAACAGCATCAGCATCTCGGGGTACCACATGCAGGAGGCGGGGGCGAGCGCCGACCTCGAGCTCGCCTACACGCTCGCCGACGGCGTCGAGTACGTGCGGGCCGGGGTCGCCGCGGGCCTCGCGATCGACGCGTTCGCCCCGCGCGTGTCGTTCTTCTGGGCGATCGGCATGAACTTCTTCATGGAGATCGCCAAGATGCGCGCCGCGCGGCTGCTGTGGTCGCGGCTGATGCGTGGGCTCGGCGCGCGCGACGAGCGCTCGCTCGTGCTGCGCACGCACTGTCAGACCTCGGGCTGGAGCCTCGCCGCCCAGGATCCCTTCAACAACGTCGTGCGCACGTGCGTCGAGGCGATGGCGGCGACGCAGGGGCTGACCCAGTCGCTGCACACGAACGCGCTCGACGAGGCGCTCGGCCTGCCGACCGACTTCAGCGCGCGGATCGCGCGCAACACCCAGCTGTTCCTGCAGCAGGAGAGCGGCACGACGCACGTCGTCGACCCGTGGGGCGGCAGCTACTACGTCGAGCGCCTGACCGACCAGCTCGCCCGGCGCGCGCTCGCGCACATCGACGAGATCGAGGCGATGGGCGGCATGACCCGCGCGATCGAGGAAGGCGTGCCGAAGCTGCGGATCGAGGAGGTCGCCGCGCGCACGCAGGCGCGGATCGACGCCGGGCTGCAGGTCGTCGTCGGCGTCAACCGCTTCCGCGCGGCCGATCAGACGGCGGTCAACGTGCTGAAGATCGACAACTCGGCCGTGCGCGCCGCGCAGATCGCGAAGCTCGAGCGCCTGCGCCGCGAGCGCGACCAGGCTGCCGTCGACGTCGCGCTCGAACGCCTGACGGCCGGCGCGGCCTCGGGCGCCAACCTGCTCGAGCTGGCCGTCGAGGCGGCGCGCGCGCACGCAACCGTCGGCGAGATCAGCGACGCGGTGGAGCGCGTGTTCGGGCGCCACGCGGCCGAGATCCGCTCGATCGCCGGGGTGTACCGTGCCGAGATGGGCGCCGCGAACGAGGCATTCGCGCGCACGCGGGCGCTCGTCGAGACGTTCGAGCAGGCCGAGGGGCGCCGGCCGCGGATCCTCGTCGCCAAGATCGGCCAGGACGGGCACGACCGCGGCCAGAAGGTGATCGCGAGCGCGTTCGCCGACCTCGGCTTCGACGTCGACATCGGCCCGCTCTTCCAGACACCGGCCGAGGTCGCCCGCCAGGCGATCGAGGCGGACGTGCACGTCGTCGGGGCGAGCTCGCTCGCCGCGGGCCACCTGACGCTGGTGCCGCAGCTGCGCGCGGCGCTCGACGCTGCCGGGCGCGAGGACGTGCTCGTCGTCGTCGGCGGCGTGATCCCGCCGGCCGACTTCGACGAGCTGCACGCGGGCGGCGCGGCCGCGATCTACCCGCCCGGCACCGTGATCGGCGATGCGGCGGCCGGGCTGCTCGAGCTCCTGCTGCAGCGGCTCGGGCACACGGCCGCCGGCGCGTAGCGGAGATGCCGCGTCCGGCCATCGATCTCGACGCGCTCGCCGAGGGCGTGCGCGCAGGCGACCGTGCGCTGCTCGCGCGGGCGATCACGCTCGTCGAGAGCCGGCAGCCTGTCGACCAGGCGCCGGCGCAGGAGCTGCTGGTGCGCCTCCTGCCGGCGACCGGCAGCGCCGAGCGGCTCGGTGTCACGGGTGTCCCGGGAGCCGGCAAGAGCGTGCTGATCGAGCGCCTGGGCGAGCACGTGATCGACCAGGGGCTGCGTGTCGCGGTGCTCGTGATCGACCCGTCGAGCCGCCGCACGGGAGGCTCGATCCTGGGCGACAAGACGCGCATGCAGCGGCTCGCCGTGCGCAACGAGGCGTTCATCCGCCCCTCGCCGTCCTCTGGCGTGCTCGGCGGCGTCGCCCGTCGCACCCGTGAGGCGCTGCTCGTGTGCGAGGCCGCGGGCTACGACGTGGTGATCGTCGAGAGCGTCGGCGTCGGCCAGTCCGAGGCGCAGCTCGCCGACCTCGTCGACTGCCTCTGCCTCGTGCTCGCCCCGGGCACCGGCGACGAGCTGCAGGGCATCAAGCGGGGCATCGTCGAGCTCGCGGACGTCGTCGCGGTGAACAAGGCCGACGGCTCGCGGCTGGGCGATGCGCGCCGTGCGGCAAGCGACTACCGGCAGGCGCTGCGACTGCTGGCGCCGTCGCTCGCCGGCTGGCAGACGCCCGTCGTGACCTGCAGCGCGCTCGAGGGCACCGGCATCGCGGAGCTGTGGGAGGCGATCAGGTCGCACCGGGGCCTGCTCGCGGCGGACGGCGCGCTCGCGGTGCGGCGGCGCGAGCAGGAGCTGCGCTGGCTCGAGGCGGCCGTCGACG
>DASXXY010000121.1:0-3907 GCA_036502805.1 Gaiellales bacterium
CGCAGGCTGCGGTCGTCCGGCCCGCGCGCCCGCTGCGGCAGGCGCCCGCGGCCCGCGGAGGCCGGGCCGTCGTGCTCCCGCCGCCGCGCACGGCGCCCGCCGCGGCCGTGCGGGCGACGCCGCCCCCGTCCCCGGCGGCAGCGCCGGGGCGGTCCGCCGCACCCGCGCCGCCGCCCGCCCCGCCCGCCCCGCCGCACCTGCCCGAGCTGCCGGCGGCTCCCGCGCTGTGACGCACCTGTGCCAAACTGGAAGGCAATGAGCGATCGCTCACCTACGACCGCCCAGCTCGCGCTCTACGAGCGGGCCTGCGAGCTGCGCGAGCGCGCCTACGTCCCGTATTCGCACTTCCCGGTCGGCGCGGTGCTCGTGGCCGAGGACGGACGGACGTTCGAGGGCGTGAACGTCGAGAACGGCTCGTACGGGCTCACGATCTGCGCCGAGCGCTCGGCCTGCGTGCGCGCCGTCAGCGAGGGTGCGCAGCGCTTCACGACGATCGGCGTCTCGACCGACGACTCCGCGAGCACCGGCTCGCCGTGCGGTGCGTGCCGCCAGTTCCTCTCGGAGTTCGGGCTCGACCTGATCGTCGTCTACCGCCGCGAGGGCGAGGTCGTGGCGGAGCCGCTGTCGGCGCTGCTGCCGGCCGCGTTCGAGCTGCGGGAGTGATGCGCAGCGGCTTCATCGGCCTCGCGGGGCGTCCGAACGTCGGCAAGTCGACGCTCACGAACGCCCTCTGCGGCTCGCACGTCGCGATCGTGTCCGACAAGCCGCAGACGACCCGACAGCGCGCGCTCGGCGTCGTGCACGGCGAGGGCTTCCAGATCGTGCTCGTCGACCTCCCGGGCTTCCAGAAGCCCTTCGACGCCCTCACGCGGCGCATGCAGCGCTCCGTCGACACGAGCCTCGGCGACGTCGACGCCGTGCTGCTCGTGCTCGATGCGAGCGAGGTCTCGGGCGGCGGCGACCGCTACATCGCCGAGCAGCTCGCGGCCACCGACGCGCCCGTCGTGATCGCGCTCAACAAGATCGACCGGCTCGACCCGGCCGCGATCATGGAGTCGATCGCCGGGGTCGCGGACCTCGTCGCCGACTACGTCGCGCTGCACCCGGTCAGCGCGCGCACGGGGGACGGCGTCCAGGAGCTGAAGGCCGAGCTGGCCGCGCTCCTGCCCGAGGGCCCCGAGTACTTCGAGCCCGGCGTCGACTCCGATCAGCCGCTCGAGCGGCGCATCGGCGAGCTCGTGCGCGAGCAGGCGCTCTCGCGGACGCGCGAGGAGGTGCCGCACGCGATCGCCGTCGTCGTCGACGAGGTCAAGGCCCCGCGCGGCAAGCACGCGGGCCGCGTCACCGCGACGCTGATCGTCGAGGCCGAGAGCCAGCAGGGCATCCTCGTCGGCAAGGACGGCGCGACCGTACGCGCGATCGGCACGGCCGCGCGGCCCGGCATCGAGGAGCTCGTCGGCGGCAAGATCTACCTGGACCTGCGCGTCAAGGTGCGCAAGGGCTGGCGCCGCGACGACTCCCTGCTCGAGCGGTTCGGCCTGTGAGCGCGCGCGCCGTCGAGGATCTCGCCCGCTCGCTCGAGGCCACGCTCGTGCGGCCGACGGCGCTCGCGGCCGACGTCGGCCGCTTCGCCGCGCGCGCTCGCGAGCTCGCCTGCGCGGCGGTCGTCGTCCTGCCGCCGCTCGTCGCCACGGCGCGCGCACAGCTCGGCCGCGGGTCCGTGCGCGTCGTCGCAGCCGTCGGGTTGCCGTTCGGCGCCGAGGGTGCCGCTGCCACCGCCGCGACGTGTGCCCAGGCCGTCGCGGACGGCGCCGACGCGCTCGACGTCGTGGTCTCGCTGCCGCTGCTCGCGAACGGCGACTACCCGGCCGCCCGTGACGAGCTCGCGCGCGCCGTCGCGGCAGCCGCGAGCGCCGCGCCCGAGGGCCGCCAGATCGGAGTGCGCGCCGTCGTAGAGACCTGCTACCTCGAGCCCGCCGCCTGGCGCCTGGCCGCGCGGCTGGCGGTCGCCGCCGGCTGCGACGGCGTCGTCTGCGCCACCGGCCTCGGGCCCGAGGGCGCCACGCCGGCCGCGATCGCTGCGCTCTGCGCCGAGCTCCCGGCCGGCGCGTTCGTGAAGGCCCAGGGCGGCATCCGCGTGCTCGCCGACGCCCAGCGCGCGCTCGCCGCCGGCGCCGGGCTGCTGGGCGCGGCCGACCCCGCGAGCCTGCTCGGCGAGCTCGCCGAGGCGCCGGCGCAGCGGCGCCGCAAGGCGGAGCGCTGATGGACGGCCTGCCGCACTGGGCGCTGTGGCTGCTGGCCGCGCTCGTGCTGCTCGGCGCCGAGGCCATGACGCTGCAGTTCGTGCTCGTCTACTTCGGCCTCGGGGCGCTCGTCGCCGCGGCCGTCTCGTCGTTCGCCGGGCCGCCCGCGCAGGGCATCGCGTTCGCCGTCAGCGCCGTCGCCCTGATGGTCTTCACGCGCCGCCCGCTCGTGGCCTGGTCGCAGCGCCAGCGCGGCGCCGACACGAACGTCGACACGATCGCCGGCCGCAGCGCGACCGTCACGATCGCGATCGACAACCACGCCAACACCGGCCAGATCCGCGTCGGATCGGAGTACTGGACGGCGCGCACGCCCGGTGACGACGATCCGCCGATCCCGTCCGGGGCCGTCGTCCGCATCGAGTCCGTGGCCGGCGTCACGGCCCGCGTCGTCCGGCGCGAGCCGGGCGTCGTCATCCCGAAGGAGCTCCAATGAGCGCGTTCCTGATCGTCGTCGTCATCGTGGTCGTGCTCGTCGTGGTCGTCCTGCTGCGCACCGTGCGGATCGTCCCGCAGGCGTTCGTCGGCGTCGTCGAGCGGCTCGGCCGCTACAGCCGCACGCTGCCCGCGGGCCTGCACGTCCTGCTGCCGTTCCTCGACCACCTGCGGCCGTTCGTCGACATGCGCGAGCAGGTCGTCACGTTCCCGCCCCAGCCGGTCATCACCGAGGACAACGTCACGATCTCGATCGACGTCGTCATCTACTACCAGATCACGGACGCCATGCGCTCGACGTACGAGGTCGCGAACCTCGTGCTCGCGATGGAGCAGCTCTCGGTGACGACGCTGCGCAACGTGATCGGCTCGCTCTCGCTCGAGGAGACGCTGACCTCGCGCGACAAGATCAACGCCGAGCTGCGCATCGTCATGGACGACGCGACCGAGAAGTGGGGCGTGCGCGTCAACCGCATCGAGCTCAAGTCGATCGATCCGCCGGCCTCGATCCAGGAGGCGATGGAGAAGCAGATGCGCGCCGAGCGCTCGAAGCGCGCGACCGTGCTCGAGGCCGAGGGCGAGAAGCAGTCGCAGATCCTGCGCGCCGAGGGCGACCGCCAGGGCGCGATCCTGCGCGCCGAGGCGCAGAAGCAGGCGCAGATCCTCGAGGCCGAGGGCGATCGCCAGGGTGCGATCCTGCGCGCCGAGGGCGAGAGCCAGGCGATCCAGACGGTGTTCGCCGCGATCCACGCCGGCAACCCGACGCCCGACCTGCTCGCGCTGAAGTACATCGAGGCGCTGCCGCTCCTGGCCCAGGGCGAGGCGAGCACGCTGTTCGTCGTCCCGAGCGACGTCGCGGCGGCGCTCGGCGCGCTCGCGACGGCCGGCGCGTCGTTCAGGCAGGGCGGCGCGATCCTGCCGGGCGGCACGCAGCCGGCGCCCTGACGGGGCCTGAATCCCGCTACCCTGGGCTCCGGCGCCGGAGTGGCGGAACTGGTAGACGCACCGGACTCAAAATCCGGCGGGGGCAACTCTGTGCGGGTTCGATTCCCGCCTCCGGCATGATCCGGGCGATGGAGGTCACCGATCGCCCGCTGCTCGCTCTCGTCCCCGCGCTCGCCGCGGTCGCCGCGATCGTGCTGGTGGCGATCCTGAAGGGCGGCGATGCG
>DASXXY010000122.1:0-19551 GCA_036502805.1 Gaiellales bacterium
CAGCGCTGGACCAACATCGCGGCGGACATCAAGGGCGTGACCGAGGAGACGACGACGGGCGTCAACCGGCTCTACCAGATGCAGGAGACCGGCCAGCTGCTGTTCCCGGCGATCAACGTGAACAACTCGGTGACGAAGTCGAAGTTCGACAACATCTACGGCTGCCGCCACTCACTGGTCGACGGGATCAACCGCGGAACCGACGTGATGATCGGCGGCAAGGTGGCCGTGATCTGCGGCTTCGGCGACGTGGGCAAGGGCTGCGCGCAGTCGCTGCGCGGCCAGGGCGCTCGCGTGGTGGTCACCGAGATCGACCCGATCTGCGCGCTGCAGGCGGCGATGGAGGGCTACGAGGTCCTCACGCTCGAGGACGTGATCGACAAGGCGGACATCTTCGTGACCGCCACCGGCAACAAGGACATCATCACGGCCGACCACATGGCCCGCATGAAGCACCAGGCCATCGTCGGGAACATCGGCCACTTCGACAACGAGATCGACATGGCCGGCCTCAAGCGCATCGACGGGATCACGCGCATCCCGATCAAGCCGCAGTACGACGAGTGGCGCTTCCCGGACGGCCACTCCGTGATGATCCTCGCCGAGGGCCGCCTGCTCAACCTGGGCTGCGCGACGGGCCACCCGTCGTTCGTCATGTCGGCCTCCTTCACGAACCAGGTGCTCGCGCAGCTCGAGCTGCACGCGCGCGCCGAGGAGTACGAGAAGAAGGTCTACATGCTCCCGAAGGAGCTCGACGAGGAGGTCGCGCGCCTCCACCTCGACCACCTCAGCGTGCGCCTGACCGAGCTCACCGACAAGCAGTCGGAGTACCTCGGCGTGCCGCTCGAGGGGCCGTACAAGCCCGACCACTACCGCTACTAGGCCGAGCCGCCCCCCGGCCTCACGCCGGCGCCGCACGACGCGAACGCGGCCCCTGCGCCACCACTCGACCGGTGGCGCAGGGGCCGCGTTCGCCGTTCCCGGCCGGCGCCTGCCGGCGCCGCTCGGCTCAGAACGGCGGCAGCGGCGCCGGGCCGACGAGCGTCGTGATCATGTGCGCGGTCGTCGACGTCATCAGGAAGAGCGTCGTGCGCTCGTCGCCGTCGCCCCAGCAGAGGCTGCCGCAGACCTCGGGCGTCTCGACGATGCCGATGCGCTCGCCCTCGGGCGTCAGCACCCACACGCCGCCCGGGCCCGTGACCCAGACGTTGCCGTGCTCGTCGCACTCCATGCCGTCGCAGTTGCCGGCGCCGGCTCCGCCGAGGCCGACGCCTTCGGCGATCACGCGGCCGGGGCCGAGCGAGCCGTCGTCGGCGACGTCGAAGACCTTGACCTCGAGCTTGCCAGAGTCGTTGACGTAGAGCCGCTTCTCGTCGGGCGAGAAGCAGAGGCCGTTGGGGTATGCGAACTCGTCCTCGGCGACCACGAGCTGCAGGTCGCCGCCGCCCGGCGGCACGCGGAAGACGGCGCAGTAGCCGACGCCGTTCTTCGTGCGCTCCTGGCCGATCCAGTCGTTCCAGCGGCCGTAGTCGGGATCGGTGAAGTAGATGCTGCCGTCCGATCCGCGCGTGACGACGTCGTTCGGGCTGTTGAGGTAAGCGCCGCCGTAGTGGTGCGCGACGAGCTCCCGCCGACCGTCCCGGAAGCGCACGAGGCAGCTCACCGACTGCTCGCAGACGAGCAGGTGGCCGTCGTTGTCGAGCGCCATGCCGTTGCCCTTGAACGTCGGCGCGAGGTCGAGCTGCATGCCGCCCGCGCGCGTCCAGCGCCAGCGGGCGTCGCCGGGGATGTCGCTGAAGAGCAGGCACTGCTCCGCGGGGACCCACACGGGCCCCTCGGTGAACTGGTAGCCGCTCCCGATCTGCGTCAGGGTCGCGGCGGGGTCGATCAGCGAGGCGAGCTCGGTGGTCATGGGCGCGGGTCGCTTTCGGTCGGGGGGACGGGGCGCATCGTCGCGCTGCTCACGGCCAGCGCGGTCTCGGACATCGGCGGCCCGCCGGCGCGGTAGGGCACGACGACCTCGCCCCGGCGCTCGAACAGCCAGCGGCCGTCGACGAGCCGGAAGACGTCGTCGTAGCGGGCGACGATCTGGTTCTGGAAGTCCATCGTGATCCAGACGACGTCGGTGCGCGCTCGCGCGTGCGTCGCGTCGATCAGCTCGACGAGCGGCGGCGAGTTCATGTGCTTGCCGGTGTAGTCGGCGGGGAGGCAGCCGGTGAGGAACTCGAGCACGGCCGGCTTGCCCTCGAAGAGCATGTCCGGGCCGGCGAAGACGGCGTCGTCGGCCCACAGCTCGGCGAACTCGTCCCAGCTCTTGTCGTCGAAGTGGATCGCGTAGCGCGCGATCTGGTCGCGGATCTCCTGGATCGCGCAGAGCCGCTCGAGGGCGTCCATCGCGCGGTCTAGCCCCCGAGGCGGGCCGGCGTCAGCAGCCCGCTCACGGGCTTCGCGTCCCAGCTGCCGAACTGGATCTGCGGGAACCACCCGGGGAGCTGCACGTCGCCGCTCTCGATGCGGCTCGTGAGACTCGTCCGCCACTGCTCCATCGTGCCCTCGTACTCGTACAGCGAGAGGTGCTCGAACGGCACGGGCGGCCCGTTGACCTGCGAGATCTCGTAGCGCCTGGCCGACGTGAAGCCGGGGCTCTCGATGTTCTCCTGGGCGTGCTTCTCGTACCAGGTGTCGTAGTCGGCGGCCGAGATCGCCTCGGGCCGCTTGCTGAAGACGAGGTACAGATTCGGCGCCACGGTCTGCTCCTGGCTCGGTCGTCTGGGAACGCTCGCCCGCACCGTCGCGGACGCTGCCGATCGTATATCTTTTCCTCGATGAACCGCACTCGAGAAGGGATCGCCGGATGACAGGGCAGAGCGCCGCGCCGATCGTGCTCGTGCACGGCGCCTGGCATGGCAGCTGGTGCTGGTCGGCGGTGACGCCGCTGCTCGCGGCCGCCGGCCGTGCGGCCACGGCCGTCGACATGGAGGCCCACGGGATGCACGCGATCCTGCCCGCGAGCGCGCTCGCGCGACCGTTCGACGCCGCTGCCTTCGCGACCGAGCGCTCGCCGCACGCCGGCGTCACGCTCGCGAGCGCGGCCGCCCTCCTGGTCTCGCAGATCGAGGCGCTCGGCCGGCCGGTCGTGCTCGTCGCGCACAGCATGTCGGGGCACGTCGTGAGCGCCGCCGCCCAGGCGGCGCCCGCGCTCGTCGAGCGGCTCGTCTACGTGACCGGCTTCATGGTGCCCTCGAACGCCGACGCGGGCGCGTACATCCAGAGCCCCGAGAACGCCGGCGAGCTGATCGGCCCGCTCGTCGTGGCCGATCCGGGCGTGGTCGGCGCGATCCGCATGGACGTCCGCTCGCCGGAGCCCGCCTACCGGGCGGGGCTGCGCGAGGCGCTCTTCGGCGACGTGCCCGAGGTGCTCGCCGATGCCGCCATCCGGCAGCTCTCGTGCGACTGCCCGCTCGGCATACCGGCCGGCGTCACGGAGCTCACGCGCGAGGCCTGGGGCGGCATCCCGCGCACCTACGTGCGCTGCTCGGCCGACCGCGCGATCCTGCCCGCGCTGCAGGATCGCTTCATCGCCGAGGCGGATGCCGCCTTCCCCGAGAACCCGACGCGCACCGTCGGGCTCGACACGTCGCACTCGCCATTCCTGTCCCAGCCCGACCGGGTCGCCGCCGCGATCCTCGCGGCGTAGCCGCGATGTCGCTGCAGGCGCTCGGCCGGCTCGGCATCTGGAGCCGCGAGCTGCGCTTCGGCGAGGCGGGGGACATGCGCGACGGCGCCGCCGAGCTCGAGGCGATGGGCTTCGGGACGCTCTGGGTGCCGGGCGGGTTCGACGGCCCGCTGCTCGAGATCTGCGCGGATCAGCTCGGCGCGACGTCGCGCGTCGCCGTCGCGACCGGCATCCTCAACGTCTTCGGCCACGACCCCGCCGACGTCGCGCGCGAGCAGGCCGCGATCGACGCGCGCTTCCCCGGCCGGTTCCTGCTCGGCATCGGCGTCGGCCACGCGCAGTTCCTCAGCCCCGAGGCCCAGGAGCAGTCGCGCCGCCCGCTCGAGGTGATCGCGCGCTACCTCGACGAGCTCGAGCGCCATGCGCCTCCCGGCAGCTCGCCGAGCCGCGCCGTCGCGGCGCTGGCGCCGCGCATGGTGCAGCTCGCGCGCGAGCGCACGCTCGGCATCCACCCCTACATGGTGCCCGTCGCGCACACGGCCGAGGTGCGCGCCGCGCTCGGCGCCGGCCCGCTCGTCCTGACCGAGCTGAGCGTCGTCCTCGGCAGCGACCTCGCCGACCTGCGGGCGCGTGCGCGGCTCGACCTCGCGCTCTACCTCACGCTCCCGAACTACGTGCGCACGTGGGGGCGGCTCGGCTTCGGGGAGGCCGACCTCGCCGGCGGCGGCAGCGACCGCCTCGTCGACGCGGTCTACGGGCTCGGGACGGTGGAGCAGATCGGCGCGCGCGTGCGCGAGCACATCGCGGCCGGCGCCGACCACGTCTGCCTCAGGGTCGTCACGAACGCGCCCATGACGGGCGTCGGCGAGACGCTGCCCCGCGCCGCCTGGCGCGAGCTCTCCGCGCTCGTCGGCTCCGTCTAGCGCCGCGACAGCTCGAGGTAGCCGCCGGCGATCGTCTCGCGGCCGGCGAGGCCGAGCGCCGCGATCGCCTCGGCGAGCGCGCGCGCCTCGTCCTGCGACTCGTCGCCGGGGACGGCGAGCACGCTCTCGAGCTCGACGAAGCAGCCGAGGCCCTCGACGTCGTCGAGGTGGATGCGCACGTTGCGGTGCAGGAAGAGCCGGCGGCGCTTGCTGACGACGCCGCTGACGCCGTGCGCGGCGCTGAGCAGCTCGCGCCAGGCCGCGGGGTCGCTCGCCGGCGCGCGCCAGTAGCTGCTCGCGCGCGCGCCGTCCTCGTGTGCGCGCAGGTAGAAGATCAGCTCCGCCGTGCCGGCGCCGACGTCCTCGCGCAGCTTGAGCAGGCCGCGGTCGACGCCGAAGTACGTGTCGCGCTGGACGAGCAGGCCGCCGTCGGCTGCGCCGAGCGCGCGGCAGGCGCGCTCGCTCGCGGCCGGATCCGCGTCGGCGGCCTTGAGCTCGATGTTCTCGCGCTCGCTCATCGTGCGACCCTCTCCCGCGCTCGAGGAGGACACACGATGCCGGATCGCTCGTGGTGCGCGTCGCACGTGCCGGGGTCCCAGATCTACCTGGATCAGACATGAAAACTGATAGCATCTGAGCGCCGTGGCGCCGCCTGCTCCATCCAAGATCGTCGCGGTGCACCTCAACTACGAGAGCCGCGCAGCACAGCGCGGGCGCGTCCCCGCGTTTCCCTCGTACTTCCTCAAGCCCCCCTCGTCGCTGGCCGGCGACGGCGACCCGATCGTGCGCCCTCAGGGCACCGAGCTGCTCGCGTTCGAGGGCGAGATCGCGGTCATCATCGGCCGCGCCGCGCGCGGCGTCACGCCCGAGCAGGGCCTCGCCCACATCGGCTGGTACGCGGCGGCGAACGACGTCGGCGTCTACGACCTGCGCTGGAACGACCGCGGCTCGAACGTCTTCTCGAAGGGCCACGACGGCTTCACCCCGATCGGTCCGGCGGTCGAGGCCGGTGACGTCGATCCCGGCGCCATCGCGCTGCGCACGCTCGTCAACGGCGAGGTCGCGCAGGACGACACGACGGCCGGCCTGCTCTTCCCGTTCGGCCTGCTCGTCGCCGACCTCGCGCGCTTCATGACGCTCGAGCCGGGCGACATCATCCTCACCGGCACGCCCGCCGGCTCGCGGCCCGTCGGGCCCGGCGACGTCGTCACGGTCGAGCTCGCCGGGCTCTCGTCGGTCACCAACCCCGTCGTCGAGGCGCCGGAGCCGATCGCCGCCTTCGGCGCGCAGCCGCGCGTGTCGCCCGCGACGCGCGCAGCCGCGCTCGGCGTCAACGCGCCGCGCAGCGTCACGCTGACGCCCGCGGCGGAGGCTGCGCTGCGCTCGGTCTCGACCGCGACGCTGACGGTGCAGATCGCGCGGCGCGGCGTGCGCAACACGTTCGTCAAGGGCCTGCGCCCGACGCGGCCCGACCTCCGCCTGCTGGGCTACGCGCACACGCTCCGCTACGTCCCGCTGCGCGAGGACGTGCGCGATGCCGACACGGCCGAGCTGAACGCGCAGAAGAGCGCGATCGAGGCCATCGGCCCCGGCGAGGTGCTCGTGATCGACGCCCGCGGCGAGGCCGGCGCCGGCACGATCGGCGACATCCTCGCCGCACGCGCGCTCGCGCGGGGGGCGACGGGCATCGTCACGGACGGCGGTGCGCGCGACAGCCCGGCGCTCGCCGGGCTGGACATCCCGACGTACTTCCAGGCCCCGCATGCGGCGGTGCTCGGGCTCGTCCACTATCCGCTCGAGTCGAACGTGCCGATCGCCTGCGGCGGGGTGCTCGTGATGCCCGGCGACGTCATCGTCGGCGACGCCGAGGGCGTCGTCGTGATCCCCGCCGCGATGGCCGAGGAGGTCGCCCACGGCGCGCTCGAACAGGAGCTGCGCGAGGAGTGGGCGCTCGAGCGCGTGCAGGCCGGCGAGTCCGTGCGCGGCGTCTACCCGCTCGCGCGCGAGCGCGAGGCCGAGTTCGAGGCCTGGCGCGCTGCGCGCGCCGAGCGACGCTAGAGCTGGTGCTCCGCCTTCCAGGCGCGGAAGCTCTCGACCGTGTGCAGCTTGTGCTCGCGCGCGGCGGCCTCGATCGCGCTCGCGGGCGCGCCGGTCGCGATCAGGTCGAGCAGCGCCGCGTGCTCCGTGATCGAGGCGGCGCCGCGGTACGGGATCTGCACGAAGACGGTGCGGCGGATCGCGTCGAGGCGGCGGGCCACGTCGCGCAGCAGATCGACGACCGCGGCGTTCGGGCAGCGCTCGTGGAAGACGGCGTGGAACTCCTGGTTGAGGCGGCCGAAGCGCAGCGAGTCCATCTGCTCCATCGCCTCGACCATGCTGTCGTTGATCTCGCGCAGGCGCTTGACCTCGCCGGCGTCGAGCAGCGGCGCGGCGAGCGCGGTGGCGTAGCCCTCGATCACGGCCAGCACCGACATCTCGTCGTCGAACGCGCCCGGGTCGGCCGGGGCGACCTGCGCGCCGGCGTTCGGCCGGTAGATCACGAGGCCCTCGGCCTCGAGACGCCAGATCGCCTCGCGGACGGGCAGCGCCGAGACGCCGAACTCCTCGGCGAGCGCGTCGATCACGACGCGGAAGCCCGGCCCGTAGGTGCCGCTGAGGATCCGCTCGCGCACGGCGCGGTAGACGCGCTCCTGCTTGGTCAGATCCGTGCGTTTGTTGCCAGGCGCCATGATTCGCTCATTGTCGCCGCTCGATCGGCTGCCACGTCGAGGGAAGGTGTCGCATTTCCTATCTGACAGCACACCAGGAGGCGTTCCTGCGGGACGCCCATCTCGCGGTGGTGACGACGCTGCGGGCGGACGGCTCACCGCACTCGACGGTCGTCTGGATCGATGCCGAGAACGGCGACGTGCTCGTCAACACGGCGCGCGGACGGGCCAAGGAGCGCCATCTGCTGGGCGATCCCCGCGTCTCGGTGCTCACCCTCGACGCCGCGGACGCGCACCGCTGGCTGCTCGTGGAGGGGCGGGCGACGCTCGAGGACGAGGGCGCCGGCGAGCACATCGACGCGCTCGCGCTGCGCTACCAGGGCCCCGACACGCGCCGGATCTCAGAGGACGGCCCCCAGCGCGTGATCGCGCGCATCCGCGTGGAACGCGTCGAGCACGAGGGGCTCGACGAGCCTCTCGGGCCTGACGAATCGATCAAAAAGTAGATATGATCCATCGGCAAGCCTGCGCCGCCTGCCCGGGGAGCCCTACTGCATGAGTCAGGAACAGACAGCGATCGTGACGACGCCCGACGGCCGGGCGCCGCTCGCGCTGCAGCGTCATTACATCGACGGCGCCTTTCGGGCGAGCCGCAAGGGCGGCACGTTCGAGACGCGCAGCCCGGCGACCAACGAGGTCATCGCGCTCGCGTCCGACGGGCAGCGCGAGGATGTGGACGATGCCGTCGCCGCTGCGCGGCGCGCGTTCGACGAGGGGCCGTGGCCGCGGCTCGCCGCGTCCGATCGCGCCGGTGTCCTGCGCCGCATCGCGAGCCTGATCCGCGAGCGCGCCGACGAGTTCATCCGCGTCGAGGTGCTCGACACGGGCGTTCCGATCGCGCAGGCCCGCGGCCTGGCCGCGCGCGCGGCGCAGAACTTCGAGTACTACGCCGGCGTCATCACGGAGCTGCACGGCCGCTCGTTCCAGGTCGCCGACGAGTTCATCAACTACACGGTCCACAAGCCGGTAGGTGTGACCGGGCTGATCATGCCGTGGAACGCGCCCCTGATGCTCTCGACCTGGCGCCTCGCGCCGGCGCTCGCCGCGGGCAACACGGTCGTGCTCAAGCCCGCCGAGTGGGCGCCGGTCTCGTCGACGCTGCTCGCCGAGGTGCTCGACGCCGCGGGTCTGCCGAAGGGCGTCTTCAACGTCGTGCACGGCTTCGGCGAGACCGCCGGTGCGCCGCTCTCGTCGCATCCGGGCGTCAACCTCATCTGCTTCACGGGCGAGGCTTCGACCGGCAGCCTCGTGATCGCGGCCGGCGCGCCGACGCTCAAGCGCTCGTCGGTCGAGCTCGGCGGCAAGTCGCCGGTCGTCGTCTTCGAGGACGCCGACCCCGACCTCGCGGTCGACGCCGCGCTCGCGCAGATCTTCACGATGAACGGTCAGCGCTGCACTGCGGGCTCGCGTCTGCTCGTGCAGCGCTCGCTCTACGAGCGCATCGTCGGCGACGTCGCCGCGCGCGCCCGCAAGATCCGCGTCGGCGACCCGGCGGATCCGCGCACGGAGCTCGGCCCGCTGATCACCGAGGAGCACCACGCCTCCGTGCTCGAGTACATCGAGTCGGCGCGCAGCGACGGCGCGCGCATCCTCGCCGGCGGCGGCCGGCCCGCGGCGTTCGAGGGTGGCAACTACCTCGAGGCGACCGTGATCGCCGACGTGGACGAGTCGATGCGCGTGTTCCAGGAGGAGATCTTCGGCCCGGTGCTCGTGTGCATGCCGTTCGACGACGAGGCGGACGCGATCCGGCTCGCGAACGCGACGCCGTACGGCCTCGCCGCCTACGTCTGGACGAACGACATCCGGCGTGCGCACCGCGTCGCCCACGCCATCGACACGGGCATGTGCTGGATCAACTCGCAGAACGTGCGCGACCTGCGTACGCCGTTCGGCGGCGTCAAGAGCTCGGGCATCGGCCGCGAGGGCGGCGACTACGCGTTCGAGTTCTACTGCGACCTCGAGATCGTCCACGTGGCACTCGGATCGCACCACATCCCCCGCATGGGCCTGGGCGACGATGCCTGAGCAGGCGCGCGCATGAGCTCGGCGAGCGAGCTCGCCACCTCGGCTGTACCCGAGACGCCGTTCGACATCATCCGCACGGCGACGGCCGAGCTCGTCGTGCTCGACCTCGCCGCCGCGGAGCGCTTCTACGTCGACCTGCTCGGCCTCGTCGTCAGCGAGCGCGACGAGCGCACGCTCTACCTGCGCGGCTGGGAGGAGCGGCTGCACCACTCGCTCGTGCTGCGCGAGGGCCCGGTCGCCGGGGTACGGCGGCTCTCGTTCCGCGTGCGCGCCGAGCGCGATCTCGACGCGCTCGCAGCGGACTTCGCCGCGCGCGGCTGCGAGACGTCGTTCAGCGAGGGCGAGCACCCGGGCCTCGGGCGCGCGCTGCACGCGACCGACCCGTTCGGCTTCCCGCTCGCGTTCTTCCACGAGATCAGCCAGTTCGACACGCAGCTGCAGCGCTTCCACCTGCAGCACGGCGGGCCGATCGCGCGCATCGACCACGTCAACCTGCACTCGCCCGACGTCGAGGCGACGTTCCGCTTCTGGAAGTCGCTCGGCTTCCGCTGCACGGAGTACATCTCGACCGACGGCGACGACGAGCGCATCACGGGCGCATGGCTCGCACGCAAGTCGACGGTGCACGACGTGGCGCTCACGGCCGGTCGCGGCCCGCGCCTGCATCACCTCGGCTTCGCCGTGCCGGACACCTCCGGCGTGCTGCGCGCGTGCGATCAGCTGGCGGCCGCGGGGTACGCCGCGAGCATCGAGCGCGGGCCGGGGCGCCACGGCGTCTCGAACGCCTTCTTCGTCTACCTGCGCGACCCCTCGGGTCACCGCATCGAGCTCTACGCCTGCGACTACTACACGGGCGATCCCGACCACAAGCCGCTGCGCTGGTCGGCCGCCGACGCCAGCTGCCGCTCGTTCTGGGGCGCGCGCGCACCCGACAGCTGGTACCTCGAGTCGTCGGTCGTGCTCGGTCCGGACGGTCAGCCCGTCGGCCTCGCAGATGCCGACGTGGACGAGCGCGACTCGTTCCGCGGAGAGGTGGCGCAGCTCAATTGAGCAGCGACGTCCGCCTCTATGCGTTCCAGTGCGGCGCGACGACCATCCCGCTCCGCAACCACATCCTCGGCGCGGGCCTCGCGGGCGAGACGATCACGACGCCGGTGACCTGGTTCCTGCTCACGCACCCGCGCGGCAACGTCATCATCGATGGTGGCAACCCCGCCGAGGTCGCAATACCCGAGCTCAGGCACTGGGGCAAGATCCTCGAGCTGTCGTCGGTCGAGATGGCGCCGGAGGAGGAGGTCACGGTCGCGCTCGAGCGCAACGGCTTCGACCTCGCCGCCGTCCGCTGGATCGTCCAGAGCCACCTGCACCTCGACCACACGGGCGCGGTCGCGGCGAGCGAGCGGTTCCCGAACGCCCAGGTGCTCGTGACGCGCACGGAGTACGACTTCGCGATGGCGCCCGAGGGCTACTTCGCGATGGGCTACATCAAGGCCGACTACGACAAGCCCGGCATCGACTGGGTCTTCCTCGAGGACGGCGAGGACGGCTACGACCTCTTCGGCGACGGCGTCCTGACCTGCTGGCGCACGCCCGGCCACTCGCCCGGCCATCTCTCGTTCGAGCTGCACCTGCCGAGCGGGCAGGCGCTCGTGCTGGCGGTGGACGCCGCCAACACGGTCGATCACCTCGAGGAGCGCGTCGTCTCGGGCTTCATGCTGTCGGCCGTCGAGACGCGTCGCTCGATCCACCGGCTGCGCCGCATCGCGTGGCGCGCCGACGCGCTCGTGATCTGCGGCCACGATCCCGAGCAGTGGCCGACGATCAAGCGCGCGCCCGACTACTACGCCTGAGGCGCGCGCGCTGACCGGCTCGGCCGCCGTCCCCTCAGCTGATCGCCAGCTCGTCCGCCGGCGGGTGCTGCAGCAAGCGGAAGATCTCGGGGCCGGTGAAGGGGCACATCACCGCCGAGCGGCCGTGTTCGGTCCAGTAGTAGCTCAGCGCCCGGGGGTCGCTCCAGACCTTGCGCGAGTTCCGCTCGTCGACCTCCTCGTTGAAGCGCCAGTACGCCTCCTCGGTGGGCTCGATGGTCCGCTTGTCCTCGAGGATCAGGCGCTCCATGCAGCGCAGGGCGTAGCGCGTCACGAGCTCGTGGAAGGCGCCGGGGCCGAGGCCGCCGTTGGTGTTCGGCCCGTAGACCGACCACAGGTTCGGGAACCCGGGCATCATGCAGAAGCGGTGGGCGCGCGCGCCGCCCGTCCTCCAGAGGTCGTGCAGCGTCCGCCCGGCGCGGCCGGTGACCTGCATCGGGAACAGGTACTCGGAGGCTTCGTATCCGGTCGCGTAGACGATCACGTCGACGTCGTGGTGCGCCCCGTCGAGCGTCTCGATGCCGGTCTCCGTGATCCGGCGGATGCCGTCGGTCACGAGCGTCACGTCGTCGCGCCGGATGGCGTCGAGCACGCAGTCGTCGCTGTCGACCATCACGGCCCGTGCCGACCACGGGGGATGCGTCGGCGTCATCGTCGCGAGCAGATCCGGGCGGTCGTGGAGCTTGCGCTCGAGGAACGCGAGCGACGCCTCGCGCGTCGTCTTGTTGAGCGGGCTCACGGTGTGGGGATCGTCGAACGCCGGATCGATCTCGGTCAGGCGCCAGAACGCCTTCCCGGTGCCGAGCATCCGCAGGCGCAGGTAGTTCGTGTAGTACGGGAGGTTGCGGTCGAGCCACGACACCTCGGGCGGGAACGGCGAGAGGTAGCCCGGCACGCCGAAGAGCCACTGCGGCCTGCGCTGGAACGCGACCACGTGCCCGGCCAGCGGCGCGAGCGCCGGGATCAGCTGGTAGCCGCTGCAGCCCGTGCCCACGACGGCGATGCGCTTGTCGCTCGCGTCCAGGTCCTGCGGCCAGCGAGCCGTGTGGCAGGAGACGCCCCGGAACGCCGCCATGCCCTCGATCTCGGGCAGCTTCGGGCGGTTCAGGAAGCCCGTCGCCGTGACCACGGCATTCGAGCGCAGGCGGCTCCGGCCCTCGGGGCCCTCGAGCTCGATCTCCCACGTCGACGATGCCTCGTCCCACGTCAGCGCCAGCACCTCGGTGTCGAAGACGATGTCGTCGCGGAGCTCGAACTCGTCCGCGACCCAGTCGAAGTAGCGCTGGTTCTCGGCCCAGTCGCAGAACGGGCTCGAGTAGGGGAAGTGCGCGCCGAAGATGTGGGTGTAGCCGCGGCTCGGCGTGTCCACGCGCGCGCCTGGGTAGCGGGTCTCGTTCCACGTGCCGCCCACGCCCGCGTTCTTCTCGATCACCGTGTAGGCGATGCCGGCGCGCTTGAGCATGAGCGCGACGTTCAGGCCCCCGAGGGCCGCGCCGATGATCGTCACCGAGAACGCTGCGAGCCGCTCGCGGGGCGGGGGCTCCTGCCACGCCAGGCTCCGCGCCCACGGGTCGAGCGCGAGCTCCTCGCGGCAGAACGCGAACTCCTCGTCGTCGATCTCCTCCCCGAGCGTGAGGCTCAGGCTGACCGGCAGGCGCTCCTCGGGGCCGATGGCGAGCGCTCCCGCGCCGGCGTCGCGATAGCGCCGGAGGAATTCGACCGCCCTGCGGCGCAGCAGGGCGACATCGTCGTCGCCGGCAACCATCATCGCCGTCTGGAAGCCGCTCGGATCGATCGCGATGCGCGTCGCGGCGAGCTCCTCGTCGCCGGTGAGCTGGTAGAGCAGGCCGCGGAGCACCATGGGCTCGGCGTGCGCGACGGCGAGCTCGATCTGTTCGTCGGAGGCCGCGAGGAGCTCCGGCCGGTCGCTCGCTGCGCCGGGCGCCTCGGTCGCCCCTTCCTCGACGGAACTGCGCCCGGCAAGCCTCATTCATCGTCTCCGTGGTGGCGGCCTCGGCCCCGTCCATGTGCGGGCTCAGCGCCGCACGCGATCTATATGAAATCATATCTTCGGCGTGCCGAGGCGCTCCGGGGCGAAGACCCGGAGTCGCACCGCAACTTCCGAATCGCGAGCGGCGACGTCATAGGCAGCGAGCGGTGCTTGTCAAGCGCTATCCGATATGATTTGATATCGCTCGTTGTACCGCCGTAGCAGTTCGATGGTGTCCTGCCGGCAGGCTCGAAGAGGAGCAAGTGCGAGTGTTGCATCTACACGCGTGTGCGTGGCTGCGTGGAACGTCGGGTCCCCGCCGGGCGCCCTGTCGGTGAGCACCGCGGGCACCGAGCAGCGGGGCGAGGGGGTGGACGCGGAGCCGTCGGGTGACGGAGCGCGGGCGACGCTCCTGCGCGTCGCCAACGTCGCGAAGGCGTTCGGGCCGACCCAGGCCGTCCGCGACGCCTCCTTCGAGCTGCGCGCCGGCGAGGTGCATGCGCTCGTGGGCGAGAACGGCTGCGGCAAGTCGACGATGGTCAAGATCCTCAGCGGCGTCCACACGCCGGACGCAGGAGAGATCGAGCTCGAAGGCGTGCCCGTCGCGTCGATCAAGACGCCGCGGGATGCTCAGAGCCGCGGCATCTTCACCTCCTTCCAGGAGGTTCTCGTCGCCGAGTCGTGCTCCGTGCTCGACAACGTCTGGCTCGGCGCCGACGACACGTGGCAGTCGCGCGTCCCGAAGCGGGACAAGATCGCGCGCGCCAGGCAGATGCTCGGCGACCTGCTCGGGCGCGAGATCGACCTGAGCATGGCCGTCGAGGAGCTCTCGCTGTCCGACCGCCAGGCCTGCGGGATCGTCCGCGCCCTCGTGCGCGAGCCGAAGATCCTGATCCTCGACGAGGCCACCTCCGCGCTCGACGTCGCCACCCGCGACCGCCTCTTCGCGATCGTCGGCGAGCTCTCGCGCCGCGGTTCCGGCGTGATCTTCATCACGCACCGGATGGACGAGATCGAGCAGATCGGCGACCGGATCACGGTCATGCGGTCCGGCGTGAGCGTCGCCGCGCTCGAACGCGGACAGTGGACGCCCCAGCAGCTCGTGCGGCTCATGACGGGAGCCGACGCGCTCGTCACCACGGAGGACGAGGCTGCGCTGCGGCCCGTCTCCGACCGCCGCGGGGCCACGGTGCTGAGCGTGCGCGGGCTCCGGCTGCGAGCGGACGGTCGTCCGATCGACCTCGAGGTCAAGGCCGGGGAGATCGTCGGCCTGGCCGGGCTCGAAGGGCACGGCGGCGACACGTTCCTGGAGGCCCTGCGCGGCGGGATCGCGACCGAGGGCGACGTCGTCCGGCACGTCGACGGCCGTGAGGTGATCATCACCTCGCCGGCCGGCGCGGCCGACCACGACATCGCCTACGTCCCGCGCGAGCGGCGCCTCGACGCGGTCTTCAGCTGGATGACGATCCGCGAGAACTTCGCGCTGCCGACGCTCGACGGCGACTCCAAGCTGGGCCTGATCCGCACGCGCTCCTCGCGCCGCCGCCTGCGTTCCTACATCGACCGGCTCGGCATCGTGCTCGGCTCCTCCGAGCATGCGATCACGACGCTCTCCGGCGGCAACCAGCAGAAGGTGATCATCGCCCGCTGGCTGGCCTTCGGGCCGCGCGTCCTGCTGCTCAACGACCCGACGCGCGGCATCGACATCGGGGCGAAGAACGACCTCTACGCGCTCTTCGGCGCGCTCGCGGGCGAGGGCATGGCGGTGGTCATGCTGTCGACCGAGCTCGACGAGCACGTCGAGCTGATGGACCGCGTGCTCGTCTTCCGCGAGCACGAGCTGTTCACGGAGTTCGACCGCAGCGAGGTCTCGCGAGAACGGCTCGTCGCCGCCTACTTCGGGACGGAGGGCGATGTCTGACGTGGCCGTCGCGTCCCCCGCGGCGGACACGGCCGGCGGGCGCTCGCTGATGGCGAAGCTCGCCGATGTCGCGCGGCACACCACGTACGCCTTCTCGGGGCTGCTGCTCGCCGGGCTCGTGATCGCAACGCTGATCCAGGACAACGGCAACTTCGGCCTCTCGGATCAGCTCGCCATCGCGGCGCCGGTGACGATCGCGGCGCTCGCGAGCGCACCCGCGATCATCGGAGGCGGGTTCGACCTCTCGATCTCGCCGCTCGTCGTGTTCACGAACTGCGTGTACGTCGTCTGGCTCGCTCCGCACGAGCTCGGCGGCGCCGTCGCGATCCCGCTCGTCCTCGGCGCCGGTCTCGTGACGGGCCTCTTCACCGGTTCGATGATCACGATCCTGCGCGTGCAGCCGGTGGTCGTCACGCTCGCGATGTACTTCGCGCTCCAGGGCGTCGACCTGCTGCTGGCCCCGGATCCCGTGTCGCTGGGCGAGCGGCATCGCTGGATCTACGACCTCGCGGGCACGATCGGCCCGGTTCCCGGCGCGCTCTTCACCCTCGCCGCACCGCTCCTGATCTGGCTCCTGCTCAAGTACGTCCCCTTCCGGCGATTGCTGTTCGCCGTCGGCTCCAACGACGCGACTGCGTTCTCGGCCGGCGTCAACGTGACGGCCGTCCGGATCGCCAGCTATGGCCTCGGCGGCCTCTTCGCGGGCTGCGGCGGCCTCGCGCTGACCGCGCTCGTGCAGTCGGCGAACGCCGCGAGCTCGACGCAGTACGCGCTGCCGGCGATCGCAGCGGTCGTGCTCGGCGGCACGTCGCTCGCGGGCGGCCGCGGTGGGCTGATCGGCGTCGTCTTCGGCGCATTCTCGATCTACCTGCTGCAGAACCTCCTGGCCAACTTCCAGGTCAACCCGGCCTGGCTCCAGATCGTCTATGGCGCGATCCTGATCGTCGCGGTCGTGATCCAGGGCGCGCTCGTGCCCGAGACGGGAAGCGGAGGGCTGCGACCCGTGCACATGCCGCTCTGGCATCGCAGCCGCCGCCGCACGAGCAGCGTCAAGCTGCTGGATGCGGCCATCGCCCACAGCTCCGCAGCCGCAGGCACCGCGGTGCGCGAGGACGGGCCGCCGCCGGGCTTCGCCGCACGCGCCACGCAGGCGTGGCAGATGGCTGCGCGCCTCCAGCAGCGCTTCCCCCTCTTCCAGCTGCTCGCGCTCGCCGCGGTCTTCGCCTATGGCGTCATCACGCTGCCCGGCCTCGGCTCGTGGATCAGCATCCGCTCGATCCTCGTGCTCGCATCGCTCGTGGGCTTGGCCTCCTGCGGCCAGACGCTGCTGATCCTGATGGGCGGGTTCGACCTCGGTGTCGCGGGGTTCATCGTCGCCGGCGGCTTCGCCGTGACCGCCCTCAAGGTCAAGTACGGCCTCGACTTCGGGACCGCGCTCGCGCTCTCGCTGATCGCGGCGGCGATGCTCGGCGGGTTCGCCGGGTACATCTGCCACCGCTTCCGGATCAACCCGCTGGTGGTGACCCTGGCGATGGGATCGATCGTCGTCGGGCTCGTGAAGGTCCAGATGGGCATCCAGACGAACGGCTATCCGCCGCAGTGGCTGATCGACCTGGCGGAGCCGGTGACCAAGACCTTCGGGGTGGGAATCCCGCCGTCGGTGGTGATCTGGGTCGTGGTCGTGGTGGTGTTCGCGATCTTCCTGCACCGCACCCGCATGGGGCGCAACCTGTTCGCGACCGGGTCGAACCCACGTGCCGCCGACCGTGCGCTGATCAACACGCGCCGCATCTGGGTCGCCGCCTTCGCGTTCAGCGCCGTCACCTCGGCGCTCGTCGGCGTGCTGATCGGCGGGTTCGGCGGGATCATCGCCGACAACGGCGGCGATGCCTACCTCTTCCAGAGCGTCGTCGCGGTCATCGTCGGCGGCACCGTGTTCGGCGGCCCTGGTGACTACACCCGGACGTCGATCGGCGCGTTGTTCCTGACCGTGCTCGTCACGGTGCTGATCGGGCATGGCGCGAGCCCGGCTCAACAGCAGATCGTCTACGGCGCGATCATCCTCGCCGCTGTCGCCATCTACGGGCGGGAGAGGAGGCTGCGCGACCGCGTCTGAACGGTGCTCCGACACAGCTTTCTGCACTGCGCACGAGTCATGTACGTCACACTTTTCAAGGGGAGAAGAACACATGCGGGATAAAGCGAAGCGGCTCCGCCGTCCTTCCAGCAGGAGAATCGTCGTGGGCGCGGCCTCCGTGGCCGCCCTCGCGATCGTCACGGCGACGGCGTTCGCCATCGGCATCAAGCCCACAGGGGCCGGCGCCGTCAAGACCGGCACGAACTGCGGCGACACCGTCTCGGTCGGTCCGACGAACAAGAGCGGCGTCTACGCCTCGATGCCGAAGTCGCTGCAGGACATCTACGGCAGCTACCCGGACAAGCTCGTCGCGAGCCCGTGGGCCACGACGAAGATCAAGGCGAAGCCACCGTGGAAGATCGGCTACATCGCGATCGGCCTCTCGAACCCGTACAACAATGACGTCCTCGCGCAGCTGAAGACCGAGTTCGCCGCCGCCAAGGCCAAGGGCCTCGTCACCGGCAGCCTGCAGGTCAACATCCCGCCGAGCCTCGCGCAGTCGACGCCGGAGAGCCAGATCTCGGCGATCAAGTCGATGGTCCGCCAGGGCGTCAACGCGATCATCATCAACCCGGCCGACTCGGTCGCGGAGTCGCCCGCGATGGAGCAGGCCGGCAAGCAGGGCGTGCCGATCATCCTCGGCGACGTCCCGCCGGCACCGGGTTCGAAGTACCAGACGTCGACGTGGACGCAGAACCAGGTCGAGGCTGACGCGGGCACGCTCGGGATCATCAAGAAGGGCGACATCCTGGTCGTCCGCGGCGTCGCGGGCAACCAGAACGACAAGGTGCTCTACAACCAGAAGGTCGTCGACCTCAAGAACTGCTCCAACATCAAGGTTGCGTCGGTGCTCTACGGCAACTGGGACAACGCCGTCGCGAAGAACGTCGTGTCGCAGTACCTCGCGTCGCACCCGCAGCCGCTCGCAGGCGTGCTGCAGGACGGCGGCATGTTCGCCGGCGTCGTCCAGGCGTTCGAGTCGCGCGGCATCAAGGTGCCGCCCGTCGCGATCGAGCAGTGCGAGGCAGGCGACCTCTCCTGGTGGCTCGGCAAGCTCCCGAGCTACTCGACGGTCGCCGGCTGCATCAACGGCTTCCAGGGCGGCTACACGTACTTCAACGTGGCGCTGCGCATCCTGGCCAACAAGGGCCCGAAGTACAACGTGCTGTCGATGCCGGCAGTCACCCTCGACAACACGAACCTGAAGGCCTACGCCAAGGCGGGTCTGCCCCTCACGTCCAACGAGGAGCTCCCCGGGCCGAAGACGGCGTGGTGCGATGACACGTGCCTGAACAAGTACTTCAAGGTGACGGGCCCCGCCACCAAGTAGTACCCGGTCGGCCTGCAGGCCCGGTGCGCGACGCGTCCACGAGACGCGTCGCGGCCGGGCCTGCGGCATTTCACGACGACGGAAGCGAGGACGGCATGGCCGGTGAGCTCGAGGCGCGTCTGCGGGTGCTCGAGGCGAAGGAGGAGATCCGCAACCTCCTGCAGGAGTACCGGCGCACGCTCGACCTGCGCGACATGCGCGCGTTCTCGGCGCTCTACGCGGCGAACGGCAGCTGGGCGGGCGCATCGGGTGAGGCGACCGGGCCCGAGGGCATCTACACGATGCTGACCGGCCAGCTCTCGGACAACCCGCCGTGGCCGGGGCCGACGCTCTGGCACTTCATCACCGATCCGCAGATCGCGGTCGACGGCGATCGCGCGACCGCGTCGAGCCTGTGGATGCACGTCAAGCGCGGCGAGGGCGACACGAACACGCTGCCGACGCTCGGCACGTACGACGACGAGCTGATCGTCGAGGACGGGTGCTGGCGCTTCCTGCGCCGCTCCGTGACGCGGCAGGTCCCGCGCGATCCGCGCGAGGCGAGCTAGTGGCCGCGCCGCCGCGCGGGATCCACGTGGTCTACAGCGTTCCGCCGGACGGCGTGGGCGATCAGGAGTACGCGGCCTTCTACGACACCCACGTCGCCGAGATCCTGGAGACGCCGGGCTTCGTCGAGGCCCGCCGCTACCGGCTCGAGCCGGCGGTGGCGAACCGTCCGCCGGTCGAGTACCGCCACGCGGCGGTGTACGTGCTCGACCGGCCGGCCGCCGGGCCGCTCGCCGAGCTCGACCGCCGCGCCGAGGCCGGCGGCATGACGCTGCCCGACTGGTACGGCGACGTCCGCTTCGCCTCGTTCGACGGCCGCCCGCTCGAGGAGGACGAGCTCGAGCTGCCCGAGCACGGCTACATGACG
>DASXXY010000123.1:0-5832 GCA_036502805.1 Gaiellales bacterium
GCGAGCCACGGCTCGCGACCGCCCCGCAGCACGTTGCCGCGATGGAAGTCCTGGTGCAGGCTGACGGCCGGCCCGTCGTAGGCCGCGAGCTGCTCGAACGCCGCGACCGCGCCGCGCAGGAGCGCCCCGTCGAACGGCGCGCCGTGCTCGCGGTACATGCGCTCGACGTCGACCGCCCAGTGCGCCGCGCACGCGGTCGCCGTCACGAAGCCGTGCGCGCCGGCAAGCGGGCGCCAGAGCCTCGGCAGCAGGTCACAGGCGATCGCCGTCGCCTGCTCGGCGTCGTCCAGCTCGAGCAGCGTCGTCCCGGGGTCGATGCGCTCGAGCAGGAGCGCGCGCGTCACGTCCTCGCGCTCGAGCAGCAGCACCGCGCCATCGCCGTCCCACAGCTCGAGCGCGTCCGCCTCGTGCTGCGACTCGTCGTCCGGGTACGGGAGCTTGAGCACGCAGGGCGTGCCGTCGGCGCGCTCGGCCGGCGCGACCCAGGCGGCGTGGCCGCCCTCGTAGGGCTCGCCCGCAGTCAGCTCCCAGCGCTCGCAGGCGTGCGCGAGGAGCGCAGGGAGCGAGTCCGCCCAGTCGGCTCCGTCGTCCTGCCAGGCGATGACGCCCACGCGCAGGCTCTCCGGGATCCTCACGCCAGGAACCTCCGACCCGGCCGCTAGAACGGCACGAGCTCGTCATCGGTCACGCCGATGGCGAGCTCGCCGGCGGCGAGCAGCGTCGCGGCGTGTCGCACGCGCAGGGCCCCGCCGGGGGCGCCCTCGGGGACGATCGCGATCTCGAGCCCGAGGCGAGCCGCCTCGTTGAGCCGCCGCTCGGGCTGCGTCACGGGCCGCAGCCGGCCGGTCAGGGCGATCTCGCCGAAGGCGCAGACGGGGCCGAGCGCGACGCCGCGTGCGGCCGAGACGAGCGCGAGCGCGACCGCGAGATCGGCCGCCGGCTCGTCGACGCGCACGCCGCCGGCGACGTTCACGAAGACGTCGTGCGTGCCGAGGCCGAGCCCGCCGTGGCGCGCGAGCACGGCCAGCAGCAGCGACAGCCGGTTGCGGTCGAAGCCGCTTGCGAGCCGCCGCGGCATGGCCAGCTCGCTGGGCGCCACGAGCGCCTGGATGTCGATCGTCAGCGGCCGCGTGCCCTCCATGGCGACGAACGTGCAGGACCCGGGCCGGTCGAGATCGGCGCGGTCGTGCAGCCGGCTCGCGTCGGTCACGGAGATCAGGCCGCGGTCGCTCATCTCGAAGAGGCCGATCTCGTCGGTCGCGCCGAAGCGGTTCTTCTGCGCGCGCAGGACGCGCAGCGAGCGCAGGGCGTCGCCCTCGAACATCAGCACGACGTCGACGAGGTGCTCGAGCACGCGCGGGCCCGCGACGACGCCCTCCTTCGTGACGTGGCCGATCAGGACGATGCAGATGTTGCGCGCCTTGGCCAGGCGCTGCAGGCGCGCTGCCGACTCACGCACCTGCGAGACCGATCCCGGCGCGGCCGAGAGCTGCTCGTCCCAGAGCGTCTGGATCGAGTCGATCACGCAGACCTCGGGCGCCGTCGCCTCGATCGTCGCGCAGACCGTCTCGAGCTCCGTCTCGGCCAGCACGCCCACGCCGGCCGTCGCGCCGATGCGCTCGGCGCGCAGCCGCACCTGCTCGGGCGACTCCTCGCCCGCGACGAGCAGCACGGGCCGCGTCGCACCGATCGCACCGAGCATGGCTGCGGTGAGGCTCGACTTGCCGACGCCGGGCTCGCCGCCGAGCAGCACGAGCGAGCCGGGCACGAGGCCGCCGCCGAGCACGCGGTCGAGCTCGGGGATGCCCGTGCCGATCCGCGTCGCGGCGCTCGTCTCGACGGACGCGAGCGGCACGACGGTGCCAGGCGCCGCGCCCTTGCGGCGTGCGCCGCTGCGGGCGTCGTCGGACGCCGGCGCCTGCTCGACGAGCGTCGCGAAGGCGCCGCAGTCGGGACAGCGACCATGCCAGCGGGACTGCTCGCCGCCGCATTCGCCGCAGACGTAGGTGCTTCGGGGGCGTGCCATGGGATCAGGCACCGTAGCGCCGCGGGCGGACGCTCAGGCGCGCCGGGATGTCGCGGGATTCAGCGCGAGATGCCGAGGAAGCGCGCCCAGCGCAGCCCGGTCGCGCCGTAGCAGCCGTCGTAGCCGCGACTCACCGGCTGCCCTGCGAACGTGCCCGTGATGCTGACGACCCAGCCTCCCACGGGCCCGCCGCACGCAGAGGCCGTCCCCGGCACGAGCAGCGCCCAGCGATCTGCCAGCAGGCGGCGGCAATCGCCCGCGTGCGGCGCGCCGGTGCCGCACACGAAGCGGAAGCTCCGCTTCGTCGCGAGCGCTCCGAAGCCGTGGCTGACGACGACCGTGAGATCGGTGGCCGACCGCGCGAGCGCCGCCGGGAAGCCGGTGGGCACCGGCGCGGTGCCCGTCTCGCCACCGTAGCTCCAGCTGCCGCCGTTGACGTACGTGCCGCCATAGGCGACCGCCGTGCCGTCCGGCTCCTCGATCGAGATGAAGTGCAGCGGGCCGGGCGTGCTCGAGGCGGGGCCGAAGAGACCCGAGAGCGCAGCCGGCAGGCCGGCGTCGAGCAGCTGATCCTCGCGCAGGCGGACGACGACACTGAGCACGCCACCACCGATCGGCAGCACGCGCGCGGTGCGCACGGCGATGCCCGCCGCGCGCGCGTTCGCGAGCACGGTCGCGCGCAGCCGCCGCGCGCCCGGCGGACCGGCGCTCGGGGCCTCGGCCGCGGCCAGCGAGCCGCCGCTGCCGCAGCTCGCGTTGCGGCCGCAGTTGCCGATGATGCGGTAGCCCGCCAGCCGGTCGCCGGCCGCCGCGAAGCGCGCGCCGACAGCGACGATCAGCGCCTGCGCCTCCCACTGCGCGCGGAGCGAGGCGGCGCTCGGGTCGCGCCGTGCGGACGGCCCGAGCACGAGGTAGTGGTGGCCGTCGATCGTCGCCGACGTCACGGCGCCACGGTCGAGGACGGCGACCGCCCTGCGGACGATGGCGCGCTCGGAGGCGGAGCCGCCCGTCACGGGCACGGGCGCCGCGGTCGACAGCGTCGCTGCGGTGAGCACGACTGCGAGCATCGCGTGCAATCTACGCCGCGGGCAGGCGCAGCGTCACGGCTGCGGGCGCGGCGAGGACGGAGCGGCCGACGGAGCGCGCTCCCAGCGGGTACAAGTCAGGGCTCGTGCAACGCGAACTCGAGGTGATTGGCCCGATGCGGAAGCTCCAGAGCCAGGGTGTCCACCACGTCACGATCACGGGCGCCGGGCGGCAGACGTCGATCGACTTCTGGGAGGGCGTGCTCGGCATGCCGTTCATGTTCGAGCAGCCGAACCTCGACAACCCGTCCGAGAGCCACCTCTACTTCGACCCGGGTGACGGTCGCCTGATCACGATCTTCACGAACGAGGACCGGAAGGCCGATCCCCGTCGCACGCCGACGGAGCCGGGCTGCGTCCACCACGTCGCCTTCGCGCTCTCGCAGGCCACGTTCAGGCAGGCCGTCGAGCGGCTCGACGAGCGCGGCATCGAGCACAGCGGCGCGCTCGACCGCGGCTTCATGGACTCGATCTACTTCACCGATCCGCTGGGGCTCCTGATCGAGCTCGCGTCGTACCGCTTCGAGCCGCCGTTCGGGTACACGCACTCCGACGTTCTGCTCGAGGCCCACAAGCTCCGGGTCGCCCGCGAGGATCACCACATCGCCGAGATCCACGTCGCCGACGCCATCGAGGCGCTCGTCACGCGCTCGCGGCCGACGCTCTCGGACGACCGCTCGCCGCGCAACCCCTACTGACGCCCGCCGGCGGCGCTGCCGAGGCGAGGCGGCGGCATGCCGCCGCCGGGTCGGCGCGGACGCATCCGTGCCGACCCGGGACGGGGTGACCTACTCGGACTGGTCTCCGGAATCGCCGCTGGACTCGCCGGAGTCGCCCGCAACGCCTGCCGGAGGCTCCGGCGCAGTGTCGGGCACCGGCGCGACGACGGTCATCTCGACCTCGTCGGTGTCGCCCTTGCGGTCGATCACGATCGTCGAGCCGGGCACGAGCTGGCGGCCGAGGACGAAGTCCGCGAGCGGATCCTCGATCAGCTGCTGGATCGCGCGGCGCAGCGGCCGGGCGCCCATCGCCGGGTCGTAGCCCCGGTCGGCGAGCAGATCGGTCGCGCTGGCCGACAGCTCGATCGCGACCTCGTGCTCCACCATGCGCTCGCGCAGGCGGCGCATCATCATGTCGACGACGGAGGTGATCTCCTCGCGCGTCAGCTTGTGGAAGACGATGACCTCGTCGATGCGGTTCAGGAGATCGGGCCGGAAGACCTTCTTGAGCTCTCCCATGATGCGGTTCTTCATCTCGTCGTACGAGAGGCCGCCCTCGGGATCGCCGGGCACGAAGCCGAGCGACTGGTTCTTCGTGATCTGCGCAGCCCCGATGTTCGAGGTCATGATCACGATCACGTTGCGGAAGTCGACCTTGCGGCCCTGCGCGTCGGTGAGCTTGCCGTCCTCGAGCACCTGCAACAGGATGTTGAAGACGTCGGGGTGGGCCTTCTCGATCTCGTCGAGCAGCACGACCGAGTACGGCTTGCGGCGCACGGCCTCCGTGAGCTGGCCGCCCTCGTCGTAGCCGATGTAGCCGGGGGGCGAGCCGACCAGCCGAGAGACCGCGTGCTTCTCCATGTACTCGCTCATGTCGACCTGGATGAGCGCGTCCTCGTCGCCGAAGAGGAACTCGGCGAGCGTGCGGGCGAGCTCGGTCTTGCCGACGCCGGAGGGGCCGAGGAAGATGAACGAGCCGCTCGGGCGCTTCGGGTCCTTGATGCCCGCCCGCGCGCGGCGGATGGCCTTCGAGACCGCGACGATCGCCTGGTGCTGGCCGATCACGCGCTTGTGCAGCTCGTCCTCCATGCGGACGAGCTTCTGCGACTCGGCCTCGGTGAGCTTGAAGACCGGGATGCCCGTCCACATCGAGACGATGTCGGCGATCTCCTCCTCACCGATCTCGGCCTGCTCGCCGTCGTCGGTGGCCTTCCAGTTCTCCTCGAGCTCGCGCTTCTTCTGCGTCAGCTTGCGCTCCGCGTCGCGGAGCGCGGCTGCGCGCTCGAAGTCCTGCTGCTCGATCGCGAGCTCCTTGTCGCGCCGCGTCGTCTCGACCTCGTCCTCGAGCTCCTTGTAGCGCGGGGGCGAGCCCATGGTGCGGATGCGCATGCGCGACGCGGCCTCGTCGATGAGGTCGATGGCCTTGTCGGGCAGGTGGCGGTCCTGGATGTAGCGGCTCGAGAGCGTCGCGGCGGCGACCAGCGCCTCGTCCGTGATGCGGACGCGGTGGTGGGCCTCGTAGCGGTCGCGCAGGCCGCGCAGGATCTGCACGGAGTCGTCGATCGACGGCTCCTCGACGCGGATCTGCTGGAAGCGCCGTTCGAGCGCGGAGTCGCGCTCGAGGTACTTGCGGTACTCGTCCAGCGTCGTCGCGCCGATGGTCTGCAGCTCGCCGCGTGCGAGCGCCGGCTTGAGGATCGAGGCCGCGTCGATCGCGCCCTCGGCCGCGCCGGCCCCGACGAGGTTGTGGAGCTCGTCGATGAAGAGGATGATGTCGCCGCGCTGGGTGATCTCCTTCATCACCTTCTTCAGGCGCTCCTCGAACTCACCCCGGTACTTGGAGCCGGCGACCAGCGCGGCGAGGTCGAGCGTGTAGATCTGCTTGTTCTTGAGGATGTCCGGCACGTTGTTCGCGCTGATGCGCGCGGCCAGTCCCTCGACGACGGCGGTCTTGCCGACGCCCGGTTCGCCGATCAACACAGGGTTGTTCTTGGTGCGGCGC
>DASXXY010000124.1:0-4904 GCA_036502805.1 Gaiellales bacterium
CGCGATCACCGGCGTCGCACCGGCGAGCGCCTCGAGCGCCACGTAGCCGAACGTGTCGTGGAACGTCGGCAGCACGAAGTAGTCGGCCTCGTGCATGAGCTCCAGCACGCGCGCGTTCGGCACGTAGCCGAGGTGCTCGACGCCGGGCAGGGCGAGGCGCGCCTGCTCGCGCTGCACGAGCGCCTGCGAGCTCGGGCCGATGTAGTCGTCGGGCGACCAGCCGAGCCCGGAGACGATCGTCGTCGTCACGGGGATGCCGGCGGCGCGCAGCTGCTCGTGCGCGCGCAGCAGCACCGGGCCGCCCTTGCGCATGAAGTCGTAGCCCGTGAAGAGCAGCTTGAGCGCGCCGGAGCCGCGCTTCGGCGTCTCCGTGCGGCGCGGCACCGCAGGGTGCCGGACGCGCAGCTTGGCCTCGATCGCGGCGCGGTGGCGCGAGCCCGCGGACTGGTGGTGGAACTGCCGGCGCGCATACTCCGAGAACGCCAGCACCTGGCGGCACTGCGGGCTCGCGAGGCGGGCGCGCAGGTGCTCCTCGAGCAGCGCGAGCGGTCTCGTCAGCAGGCCGTGGTCGTGATCGGCCGGAAGGCGCGGGAGGTAGCTCTCGAACGTGACGATGAACGGCCGGCGCGTCAGCACGGGCACGGCGTTGAAGCTGTGCGTGAGGTCGTAGCCGGGCTCGGGGACGGGCGCGAACGACTCCGCCCAGACGGCGAGCCTGCGCGCGGTCAGCGGGCGCTTGAGGAAGACGGCGTTGCGCTGGCCGAAGTCGATGCTGAAGCGCACGGGCATCGCCCGCACGGTCTTGACGCGCAGTCGCGGGAGGCCGGCGCCGGGAACGGTGGCGACCGGGGCGCGGCTAGCTGTAGCCATACTCCCGTTCGTCGCCCGCGCCGTACACGACCTCCCCGAGCAGGCGGAACGACGAGCTCGAGAGGCGCGAGGCGATCGCCGTGAGGTCGTCGCGGCGCACGAGCCCGAGACGCACGACGAGGATCACCGCGTCGCACTTGCTGGCGATCACGAGGCCGTCGGCGATCTGCCGCGAGGGCGGCGTGTCGATCACGACGGTGTCGTAGCGGCTGCGCACCGTGGCGAGCAGCTCCTCGAACGCGAGCGAGTCGAGCAGCGTCGGCGGGCTGGCGTCGCCCTCCCCGGCCGGCAGGACGTCCGGCAGGTCGCCGACGCCGGGCACGATCGCGGAGGTCAGGTCGGTGCCGTCGCGCAGCACCTCCGTGAGGCCGCGCTCGCCGACCAGCTCGAGGCGGTGCGAGAGACCGGCGCGCCGCAGGTCGCCGTCGATCACGAGCACCCGGCGTCCCGAGCGCACGAGCGAGCGCCCGAGGCCGACGACGGTGGACGACTTGCCCTCGCCCTCGCGTGCGGACGTGATCGCGAGCACCTGTGCCCGGCCCACCCCGGAGCCGGCGATGATGCCCGCGCTCACGCGCAGGACGTCGAAGGCGTTCGCGAGCACGCCGTTCGTGGACGCGAGCGGATCGCGCACGAGCGGGACGGTCGCGAGCACGGGGTGCCCGGCGCTCTGCTCGATCTCGCTGAGGTCGTGCATCGAGCGGTCGAGCTGGTCGCGCACCCAGGCCAGCAGGATGCCGGCGAGCAGGCCGACGAGCAGGCCGAGGATGACGTCGAACGGGAGCCGCGGCGAGATCGGCGCGCTGCCGCCCGTGGCGGGGGCAGCGAGCTGCACCGAGGTCGACTGGCGGCCGCCGTCGGCGAGCGCGATGGCGATCTGCTGCGCGAGCTGCGTGCGGCTGCTGCGCAGCGCGGAGACCTGGTCGTTGAGCTGGGCGGTGGTCGTGTCCGAGCTCACGCCCTGGCGTGCGACGAGGCGGCGGATGCGCGCGCTGAGCGCGTCGGACTGCGCTTGCAGCGCTCCGACCTGCTCCTTCGCGCTCGCGAGGTACTGGGCCTTGATCGCCGCGACGGAGTAGGTCGCGTAGCGCTGCGCCAGCGTGCGGGCGGCCTTCGGCGACGGGCCCGTGACGCTGACGCGGATCAGCGGTGCGTCCGTGACGACGCCCGCGGTCACGCGCGAGCTGATGTTGAACGGCGTCGTCTTCAGCGACTTCGCGGCTTGCTGGACGAAGCCGCCGTTCGTGAGCTCGACGACGAACGTCTTGGCGAGCGCGATCGAGGCGGTGATCTGGTCGTTGTACGACGTGCCGGCGCTGCTCGCCGTCTCGACCCGCAAGAGCGCGCTGGCCTGGTAGACGTTCTTCTGCAGCGACGCGTACGCGAAGGCGTTGAGGGCGCCGAACAGCGTCACGACGATGACGATCCACTTGCGGCGCCGCAGCATGCCGGCGAACGACTGGAACTCGTTCGACTTGGCGGGCGGCTCGTTGCCCTGGAACGCCGGCTGCTGCTGCGCGGGCGCAGAGCGCTGCTCGCGATACGTGGCGGGGTAGCTCATCAGCGACCGATCCTCTGGAGCCACGCGCTGCGGCCCGCTCGTTTGCGTGGCTGCAGGGGAGGCGCGTCGCGGCCGTCGCAGAGCGCCGCCGGGTTCTCGTGCATCAGTGCGCGCACCGCGTCCTCTCCAAGTCGTCTGGCGATCTCGTCGGCCGCCTCGGCGAGCCGCGGCGGGCGCAGTCCGAGCGCGTGCGCGTCGGACGCGACCACGCTCACGAGGCCCGCGTCGACGAGCTTCCACGCCGCCCGTCCGCGATTGCCCGCGTGCGGGCAGAGCGAGCCCGCGTTGACCTGCATGCGCGCGCCGCGCGCGACGAGGTCGCGCGCGAGGCCGTCGTCGTCCCGCAGCGCCCGCGAGCGCTCGGCGTGGGCGTAGAGCGTGCGCACGCCCGCGTGCTCGAGCCGCCGGAAGCAGTGCTCGAGCACGTTGCCCGGCACGTCCGAGGCGGCCTCCACGAGCAGCGTCCCGCCGCCGTCGAGCGTGAAGCGCCCGACGCCGGCCTCGATCACGTCGTCGAGCCGTCCCGGGTGCACCTCGGCGCCCGAGCGGACGTCCGGCCCCTGGCGGCGGCGTTCGGCGAGCGCGGAGACCAGCCCCGCGAGCTCGTCGGGCCGCGCCGGGAAGCGCGCATCCACGTGCGGCGTCGCGACCACGGTCGTCACGCTCTGGGCCGCGAGCGCGTCGAGCAGCGCGTCGCTCTCGGCGTCGTCGGCCGGGCCGTCGTCGAACCCGCTGACGACGTGCGCGTGGACGTCGACGAACGAACGGGTGGGGGAGCGCTCGCTCACGTCTACCCCTATCGACGCAGACGGCTCCGGACTTGAGGGGAGCGCGTGTCGCGCCGGCGCGGCGACCCGTCGCAGGTGACGATCCGGCAGCCGCGAGACGGCGACGTCGTGGCGCCCGAGGTTCCACGGGCGCGGCGCGGCGGCGATGGCCTGCGGCGCCAGTCACCCGGATTCGGCCGGGTAGGCTGCTGCGATGCGGATGCGGGCACTGCTCACGGTCGCGCTGTTCCTGCTGCTTCCGGCGAGCGCGCAGGCGGCCGATCTGTACGTGAATGCGTCCACGCCCGGGTGCTCGGACGCCGTCGCCGCCGCCGTCGCGCAGAGCGCCGCGACGCCGTGGTGCTCGCCGGCTCCCGCCGCGCAGCTCGCGCAGCCGGGCGACATCGTGCACATCGCGAGCGGCACCTACGCGCAGCAGCTGCGGCCAGTGACCTCCGGGACCGAGGCGCAGCCGATCATCTACCAGGGCGAGGGCGCCGTCACGCTGGCCGCTCCGACGGGCAGCGTCGGCGTGATGCTCGTCGGCGTGCATGACATCAAGCTGCGCGAGCTCTCGATCCAGGCCAACGGGCCCCAGGGCATCTGGCTCCAGGACGCGAGCCGCATCCTCATCGGCCGCAGCACGGTCACGAACCACGGCGGCGTGGGCATCCAGATCAAGAGCGGCAGCGACAACACGGTCGCGCAGTGCAACCTCGCCGACAACGCCAAGGCCGGCCTGCTCGACATGGACGACGCGCAGGGGACGACGCTGAGCGGCTCGATCGTGACCGGCAACGGCCACGACGGGCAGAAGTACGACGGCGACGGCGTCGAGCTCAACTCGAGCGGCGCGCTCGTGACCGGCAATCGCATCCAGGGGAACGGCGACAGCGTCGGCTTCGAGCACGGCATCTACGCCGGCTCGGCGGCGCGCGGCTACACGATCGTCGGCAACTCGATCGAGGACAACGCGGGCGCCGACGTGAAGGCCGCCGGCGGCCCCGCGCTCGTGACCGGCAACCGCCTGCGCACGAGCCTCTTCGGCGTCGTGGTGTCCGACAACCCGGCGGTCGTGACCGTGCAGTACAACCTCATCCAGGGCCGCTTCGAGCACGGGATCCTCGTCACGACGGGCCGCCATTCGGCGGCGCGGGCGCGCTTCTGGAACAACACCGTCGAGCAGACGGGGCGCCTCACGGGCACGGGCAACGCCTCGGCCGTGTTCGTCGTCAGCGCCGGCCTGCTCGCGCTCCGCAACAACCTCCTCGCCTACACGAACCCCGACGGCCTCGGGCAGGCGGTCATGATCGACAGCCGCGCGCTCGTCGGCAGCTTCACCGCCAGCAACAACTGGTACGCCGACACGGATCCCGCGAAGCGACGGCTGGCCTGGAACGGCTCGCTCGTGACGCTCGGGCAGTGGCGCCGGCTGTCCGGCCAGGACGCCACGAGCATCGCGTCGCCCGCGCCGCGCTTCGGCCCCGGCGGGCGCGTCGTGTCGCACAACGCGGGCGTCGCGCGCGGCCTGCGCCTCGGTCTCGCGCGCGACCTCGCGGGCACGCGCATCAAGAGCGGCTCGCGGCCCGACATCGGCGCCTTCCAGCACCGCTCGTGACCCGAGAACGCAGCGGGGCCGCCCCCTGAGGGACGGCCCCGCCTACCCGCATGGGTGGGTGCGGTCGGTTTGCCTAGCGGCTGAGCGG
>DASXXY010000125.1:0-7617 GCA_036502805.1 Gaiellales bacterium
TACGCGAGTTGCTGGAGATTCATCGATTCCAACTATAGGCGTTGCCTCTCGACTGGAGAGTCAGGACAGGGTAGGACTACTGCTTGCACGGCCGTATCCTGGTTCTGTGGGGCGCCGAGCGCGCCCCGCCCGGCGGACGCCGCTCCGCCCGCGAATCGAATCCACCTCTCCTAAGGAGTCGGCCATGCCGAAGCCCCTGATCGCCCTGCTCCTGCTGCTCGGTGGCGCCAACCGCCCCAACGACGCACTCCGCCCTCAGCGCCAGCCCCGACGGTGAGCGACGAGCGCCGCGGTCTCGCGGAATGCGCCAGCTCGGCCGCGGCGTTCGGTTCGGTCGGAGTCCTCGTCGCGCTCGCCCAGCACGAGCGCGTCGGCACCACCACCCTGCTCGCCAGCCGCTACGCACTCGGCGCGATCGCGCTCTGGATCGCCTTGATCGCCCTCCGTCACCCGCTGCCGGACCTGCGCATCGCACTCGCAGCCGCCGGTCTCGGGGCCACCGCCTACGCGGCGGCATCCGCGCTCTACCTCGCGTCGATCGAGCGCATGGGCGCCGGCCCGGCCGGCGTCGTCTCGTACTGCTACCCGGTGCTCGTGATGGCGGGCGCCATCACGCTCGGGCGCGAGCGCATGTCGCGTCGCCGCGCGATCGCCCTCGGGCTCGCCGTGACCGGCGTCGTCCTGCTCGTCGCGGGCCATGGCCTGGGCGCCGTCAACGGCCCGGGCGCGTTGCTCGCCTTCGGCTCGGCCGCGGCCTACACCGCCTACGTGCTCGCGTCGTCGGCGCTGCGCGAACGCGCGCAGCCGCTCGCGCTCTCGACGCTCGTCGCGACCGGCGCCGCCGGCGCCTTCGCGATCGCGCACGCGGTGCACGGCGGCGCGCCGATCCACACGCCCACGGCGGCGCTCGCCATCGTCGCGCTCGCGCTCATCCCGACCGCCTTCGCGGTCGCGGCCTTCCTCTCCGGCCTCGGCCGCATCGGCCCCTCGCGTGCGAGCATCGCCTCGTCGCTCGAGCCCGCGGTGGCCGTCGCCTGCGGCGTCTTCGTGCTCGGCGAGCAGCTCGTGCCCACGCAGTTCCTGGGCGCCGCGCTGGTCGTTGCCGCCGTGCTCGCGATCGAGCTGCACCAGCTCCCGCGCCTCCGCCTGAAGCTCTCCCGCCGCCTGCCGCGCCCGCGTCTCCGCCTGCGCCGGGCGCCCGCCTGAGCCCGGGTCGCGGCGCGCCTACCGCGCCGCGCCCCGAGGCTCGACCCGCAACACCCGGGGTCAGGCCTGCAACACGGGGGTCTGACCCGCAACACGCGGGTCAGACCCCCGTGTTGCGGTCCGTCGGTGTGCGAGCGCCACGCGCACCCGACGCGGGAGCTAGTTCAGCGAGGGGTCAGCTAGTTCAGCGAGGGGTCGTCGGGCATGCGCGAGACGAGGCGGTAGCTGCCGCCCTTGCGCTCGAGCACGGCCGACCACAGCTCGTCGGGCGCCTCACTGAAGACGTCGTCGACGCGCGCGGGCTCGAGGAACCAGTCCTCGCGCTGCAGCTCGCCCTCGAGCTGCCCGGCGCCCCAGCCGGCGTAGCCCGCGAAGGCGCGCACGCGGCGGACGCTCTCGCACAGCCGCTCGGGCTCGCTGAGATCGCTGAGCATGCCGACGCTGCCGACGACGAGGCGCTCGGACTCCTCGGGCTCGGCGAAGTCGGCGAGGACGACGACGCCGTCGCGCTGCACCGGTCCGCCGTCGTGCAGCATCTCCCCGGCCTCGACGAGCGAGGAGAGCTCCTCGACGACCTCGCTCGCGGGCACCTCGGTGGGCCGGTTGAGCACGACGCCGAGCGCGCCCTCCGCGTCGTGCGCGAGCACGAGCACGACGCAGCGCTTGAAGTTCGGGTCGGCCAGGCGCGGCTCGGCGATCAGGAGCTGGCCGGCGAGATTGCTGGGCGCGGCGGTCACGCGCGCGCCCGTGTGCGGGCGGAGCGCGCCGTGAGCGCGAGCGCGACGAGCGCGCCGCCGATCTGCGCCGGCGCCGTCAGCCGTGGGCCCGGCAGCGTGTCATGCAGGCGCGAGAAGCGGTGCGTGGGGTAGAAGCGCAGGCGCCTGCCGCGCAGCACGACGTGCTCGAGGTCGGGCATCGAACACGCGAAGGCGCACCAGAACTCGCGGCTGCGCATGCCGAAGAGGCGCCCGGTCAGCGCGATCGTGGCCAGGATCAGGACGCCCTCGCGGGCCTCGTCGAGATCCTCGTGACCCGGGAGGTCCATCAGCCCATGCACGCCCACGCACGCGAGCACGGCCGTCGTGCGCGAGCGGACGCGCTGGCCGATCGCGGCGCCTGCGGCCGCATGCGCGAGGGTCATCACCCTCCGGGACTCTACCGCGCTGCCCGCGGCTACCATGCGTCCCTCGTGTTCCAGTCGCTTTCCGACAAATTGCAGGCAACGCTCGGCGACCTGCGCTCCCGCGGCGCGCTCAGCCCCGAGGACATCGATCGCGCGATGCGCGAGATCCGCCTCGCGCTGCTCGAGGCCGACGTCAACTTCCGCGTCGTCAAGACGTTCGTCGCCGCCGTGCGCGAGCGCTCGGTCGGCCAGGAGGTGCTCTCGAGCCTGACGCCGGGCCAGCAGGTCGTGAAGATCGTCGACGAGGAGCTCACCGAGCTGCTCGGCGCGGCCGGCACGAAGCTCACGTTCGCCTCGAGGCCGCCGACCGTCATCCTGCTCTGCGGCCTCCAGGGCTCGGGCAAGACGACGGCTGCCGGCAAGCTCGCGAGCCTGCTCACGAAGCAGGGCCACAAGCCCGCGCTCGTGGCCTGCGACCTCCAGCGCCCGGCCGCCGTCGAGCAGCTGAAGACGCTCGGCCGCCAGGTCGACGTGCCCGTGTTCGAGCGCGGCACGGGCGGCGATCCGGTCGCGGTCGCGCGCTACGGCGTCGAGGCCGCGACGTCGCAGGGCCGCGACGTCGTGATCGTCGACACCGCCGGCCGGCTGCACGTCGACGCCGACCTGATGGACGAGCTCGTGCGCGTGCGCGACGCGACGAAGCCGCAGAACGTGCTCATGGTGCTCGACGCGATGACCGGGCAGGACGCCGTCAACGTCGCCGAGCAGTTCCTCGACGCCGTCGCCTTCGACGGCGTGATCCTGACGAAGCTCGACGGCGACGCGCGCGGCGGCGCCGCGCTCTCGGTGCGCGCCGTCACCGGCAAGCCGATCATCTTCGCGTCGGTCGGCGAGAAGCTCGACCAGCTCGAGGAGTTCCATCCCGACCGCTTGGCGTCGCGGATCCTCGGCATGGGCGACGTGCTGACCCTGATCGAGCGCGCCCAGGAGCAGATCGACGAGGGTGACGCGCTCGAGCTCGAGCGCAAGCTCAAGACGTCGGAGTTCGGGCTCGACGACCTGCTCGACCAGCTGCGCCGGATCCGCAAGATGGGGTCTCTGCGCTCGCTGCTCGGTATGATCCCCGGGATCGGCAAGCAGGTGAAGGACATGCAGGTCGATGACAAGCAGCTCGACCGCGTCGAGGCGATGATCCTCTCGATGACGCCGTCGGAGCGGCGGAACCCTCAGGTGATCGACGGCTCGCGCCGCCGCAGGATCGCGTCCGGCTCGGGAACGAGCGTGCAGCAGGTCAATCAACTGCTGCAGCAGCACCGTCAGATGAAGAAGATGATGAAGCAGGTCGCTTCCGGCAAGACGCCCAACATGGGCGGGGCGCAGGGAGCGGCGATGGCACAGAGGCCGCGCGCCGCCGGGGCGCGCAATGCACGTAAGAAGCGAAGGAGGTGACAACAGCATGGCCGTCAAGATCCGCCTCACACGCCTCGGCTCCAAGAAGAACGCGCACTACCGCGTCGTCGTGATCGACTCGCACAGCCCGCGCGACGGAAAGAGCATCGAGACCATCGGCCGCTACGTGCCGCAGGCCGACCCCTCCGTCGTGGAGATCGACGCCGATCGCGCACGCGCGTGGCTCGCCAAGGGCGCACAGCCGTCCGAGCCCGTGAAGAAGCTCCTCAAGATCGCGGGAGTCTGAAGATCCGCGAGCTCGTCGAGTACCTGGTTCGACTCCTAGCCTCCAAGCCGGAGGCTGTCGTCGTTGAGGAGACGGTCGACGCCGAGGGCCGCCACGTCTCGGTGCAGGTCGATCCGGAGGACGTCGGCCGCCTGATCGGCCGCGGCGGCCGCACCGTGCGCGCGCTGCGCACGGTGGCCCGCGCCGCCGCCGGGTCGGGCGAGCGCGTCACGCTCGAGATCCGTGACGCCGAGTAGGAACCCCGCACGGAACCAGCGCGCTGCCTGGCGGCGTCCAGGGCCGCCTGGCGTGCGCTCGACGCTTGTGAGATCGTCCTGAGCGAGCCGCGGGCCGATCACACGCCAGACGACCCTGGCCACTCGTCCGGCGCACACGCTGATCCCGCGCGTGAGTCCGGCCCCGGCGCCGACGAGGCCCCGCCGCTCCGCCTCGGACTGATCGGGCGGGCGCATGGGCTCGCCGGCGCGTTCCGCGTCGTCGGCGCGGCGGACTGGTACGCCTTCGAGCCCGGCGCGGCGCTGCTCCTGGACGGCCGGGAGCGCGAGGTGCTGTCGGTCGCCGGGACGCTGCAGTCGCCGATCCTCGAGCTCGCCGGCATGCGCACGCGCGAGGACGCGGCGGCCGTGCTCGGCCACGCCCTCGAGCTGCGCGCGAGCGACGCGCCGCCGCCCGAGGAGGACGCGTTCTGGGTGCGCGACCTGATCGGCATGCGGGCGCGCTGCGGCGAGCGCGAGCTCGGCGTCGTCAGCGACGTGCTCGAGCGGCCGGCCAACGACGTGCTCGTCCTGCAGCTGGAGGACGGCCGCGAGCACCTCGTGCCGTTCACGCGCGAGGCCGTGCCCGGGGTGGACGTCGCCGGGCGCGTGCTCGAGCTGGCCGACGCCTTCGCCGACCCGCTCGACGAGTAAGCGGTCCTCGCGGCATGCTCGAGATCGACGTCTTCACGCTCTTCCCGCACTGGTTCGCCTGGCTCTCCGAGGAGGCGGCGATCCAGCGCGCGCTGACCGGGCCGCTGTCGCTGCGCTTCCTCTCCTACCGCGACTACTCGCCGCTGCCGCACTCCCAGGTCGACGACGCGCCGTTCGGCGGCGGCGCCGGCATGCTGATGCGCGTCGATGCCGTCGCGAGCGCGATCGAGGGCGCCTACGGCGGCGATCTGGACGCGGCGCGCGCGGGCCGGCGCATCCTCGCGCTCGACCCCGGCGGCCGCCGCTTCGACGACGCGTTCGCCCGCGAGCTCGCGGCGGAGGAGCGCATCACGCTGCTGTGCGGACGCTACGAGGGCTTCGACGCGCGCGTGCTCGAGCACGTCGCGACCGAGTCGCTGAGCCTCGGGCCGTTCGTCCTCAGCGGTGGCGAGCCCGTCGCCATGGCCGTCGTCGACGCGCTCGCGCGCCTGCTGCCGGGCTCGCTCGCGGACGATCGCTCGAGCGAGGAGGAGTCGTTCGCGCCCGCGCTCGACGGCGCGCTCGAGTACCCGCACTACACGCGCCCGGCCGAGTGGCGCGGGCACGCGGTGCCCGAGGTGCTGCTCTCCGGCCATCACGGCCGCATCGACGCGTGGCGGCGCGAGCAGGCCTCGGCCCGCCGCGTCGACAGCCGCGGCGGGTGACGCTGGTGGCGAGCGCGATCGTCTAGCATGCAGCGCAGTCGACGTCCGATGGGAAGACCGAGCACATGAACGTGATCCAGGAACTCGAGGCGCGCCAGATGCGCCAGGTGCCGGTTTTCAAAGCCGGGGACACCGTGCGCGTCCACTTTCAGGTGATCGAGGGCTCGCGCCGCCGCGTCCAGGTCTTCGAGGGCGTCTGCATCAAGCGCCAGGGCTCCGGCGCACGCGAGACGTTCACCGTCCGCAAGCAGTCCTTCGGCGTGGGCGTCGAGCGCACGTTCCCGGTGCACTCGCCCAAGATCGAGAAGATCGAGGTCGCCGCCATCGGTGACGTCAGCCGCGCCAAGCTCTACTTCCTGCGCGACAAGGTCGGCAAGAAGGCGCGCATCCGCGAGAAGCAGCGCTAGCCGAGCGCGTGGCCGCTCCGGCCGATGGCCAGGAGGGCGTTGAGCGGGTCGAGCTGCGTTTCCCGGCTGCGACCCGCCGGCAGTCGGCGGGCGCCAGTGCGCTCGAGCTCGTCGTCGTCGTGCTGCTCGCGCTGGGCCTCACCTGGCTCGTCCAGCAGTACGTCGTCAAGTCGTACCGCATCCCGACGGGCTCGATGCGGACGACGGTCGACGTCGGCGACCGCGTGCTGGCCGCGCGCTTCCTGACCTGGTTCGGCGGGCCCGAGCGTGGTGACGTGATCGTCTTCCACCCGCCGGGCGTCGGGCAGGTCGCGCAGCGCAATTCGCCGACGGAAGCAACGGTCACCTTCATCAAGCGCGTCGTCGGGCTGCCCGGCGAGACGGTGCAGGGCCTCAACGACCGCGTGTTGATCTGCCGCGCGCCGCGTGTCGGCTGCCACGTGCTGCACGAGCCGTATGCGAGCGGCGTGACGAGCGACTTCGGCCCGATCACGGTGCCGCGCGGCTCGTACCTGATGCTCGGCGACAACCGCCAGAGCTCGGAGGACAGCCGCACCTGGGGCCCGCTTCCCGAGCGCAACATCATCGGCGCTGCCGTCGTGCGGTACTGGCCGCTCAGCCGCTTCGGCATCCTCTGAGCATGCGCCGCCTCCGCACCCGCCCGTCGCTGCAGCTCGTGCTCACGCTCGTGCTCGCGCTGATCCTGGCCTACGGCTTGCAGCGCTTCGTCGTCGGCTTCTTCCGCGTGCCGACGACGTCCATGGCGCGCACGCTGCTGCCGGGGGACCGCCTCATGGCCGCGCGCTTCTGGTACTCGATCGAGCGGCCCTCGCGGGGCGACATCGTCGTCCTGCACCCGAACGGCAAGGGCGACAAGCTGTTCTACGGCGACTCCGTCTCCTCGCGCGTCTTCGTCAAGCGCGTGATCGGGCTGCCGGGCGAGTCGATCGAGGCCCGCCATGGCCGCATCTACGTCTGCACGGGGCCGGGCGCGAGCGGCTGCGTCCCGCTCGACGAGCCGTACGTCACGGGCACGACCCAGACGTTCGGCCCGATCAACGTGCCGCCGGGCCGCTACTTCGTGATGGGCGACAACCGCAAGGACTCCGAGGACTCGCGCATCTGGGGCCCGGTGCGGCGCAGCCAGCTGCTCGGGCGGGCGTTCGGCCTGGCCTGGCCGCCGCTCCGCATCCGCTTCTTCTGAGTCGGGCCGAGCGCGTCGTGCGAGCCGCGTGTGTGCGCGGTGTGACGGGTTGCGCACCGCGCCTCTCGTACGGCCGGTAGGCGCGCTACGCTCGCCGGATGGCCGTCGCCGTCCGTCAGCACGCAGCGCCCAGGGCGCGCAAGCGCAGGCGCGCCCCAGCGCGGCCCGGCCACCGCCTGCTGCGGCACGATCGCGGTCTCGGCGTGCAGTTCGTGGCCGGCACCGACGAGGCCGGCCGGGGCGCGCTCGCGGGCCCGCTCGTGGCCGCGGCCGTGCTCTTCGACTACCGGCGCCTGCAGGGCCGCGTGTGCGCGCCGCTCGCGCAGCTGGACGACTCCAAGACGCGCACGCTCGAGCAGCGCGAGGAGC
>DASXXY010000126.1:0-6650 GCA_036502805.1 Gaiellales bacterium
GGGGGAGCGACACGGCTGCCGATCGGCGCCGCGCTCGAACGCCGATCGCGTCGCCTACGCCGGCGGCGTCGGAGGCACTTCGCCCTCGTGGTAGTTCACCGCGTCGCCCATGCGGAAGATCTTCCAGAGGCCGTCCTGGTCGGGCAGGCGCTCGCAGGCGCCGACCTTGCCGGAGTCGGGGTAGACGACGAGGTCGGGCGTGCCGCTCGTCGAGACGGCCATGAAGCGCGCGGTGGAGTCGCCCCAGTTGGCGAGCTGGTGGGCGCCCTCGCGACCGCGCGCGAACGCCAGGACGTCGCCGGGCTCGAGCTCGCGCCAGCGACCGTCGTCGCTGCGCACGCTGGGCCGGCCCATGAGCACGATCAGGAGCTCTTCCTCGGCCAGGTGGTAGTGGTACGGATAGGCGGCCTCGCCGGGCTCGATCTCCCAGATGCTGGCGCCCAGGCGCTGCGTCTTGAGCTGCCAGCCGACGCGCGAGCGGAGCGCGCGGAAGCCGGGGTGGTCGCGCTGCTGGTCGAACTCCGGCTCGAAGATGTTGGGCATGGCACAGGCTTCGCGCCCTCGCGCTGCGATCCTGCGCACCGTTTGGGGGGACGTTTCGCCCATCCGGGAAAGAGCTTCTACAGTGCGGGAGATGACGCCTTCCCGCCCGACGGTCCTCCGCCGCCTGCTGCCCGGCTGCGCCGCTCTCGCCCTCGTGGGCCTCGTGCTCGCCGGCTGCGGCGGCTCCAGCAAGGCCAGCGGCGCTGCCGGTGCCGCAGGCACCGACGGCCGCGCCGCCCAGGCCTTCCCGGCCACGACCGCCGCCTTCGTCGACGCCAACATCGACGAGCACTCCGACGCCTGGAAGCGCCTGCTGGCGCTCGGCGCGCGCTTCCCGAGCTTCCCGAAGCTCGTGGCCGACTTCAACACGAGCGCCGATCGGGCGACGGACAACGGGCCGACGCTCTCGCAGGTGCGCGGCTGGCTCGGCTCCGAGGTCGCGGTCGGCGTGCTCGACGTCCCGACCGACGGCAGCGATCCCGACGTGCTCGGCTTCGCCGAGGTGAGCGATCAGGGGAGCCTCGAGGCGCAGCTGAAGAAGGACAAGGACACGACCGTGCTCGCGAAGCACGGCGACTTCGACCTCTTCAAGTCGGGCGGCGGCAACGACATCATCGCCGCGATCTCGAAGGACACCGCGCTGATCGGCAGCACGCAGGCGATCGTGACGGCCGCCATCGACCGCCTCGGCGGCACCGGCGACAAGCTGTCCGACGACGGCGCCTTCAAGGACACGCTGGCGAGCCTGCCGAGCGACAACATCGCCGTCGCCTACGCGCCCGGAGTGGTGCTGCAGAAGCTCGTCGCGCTCGGCAAGCAGAAGGATCCGACGCAGAGCGCGCAGTCGGTCACGAGCGCGCAGATGAGCAAGATCACGGCGCAGCTGAAGGGCATCGGCAGCCTGGGCTTCTCGCTCGACGCGACCGACAACGGCCTGCGCACGCGCACGACGGCGCTGCTCAACGGCGACGCGACGACGGTGCCCGACGCCTACAAGGCGGAGCTCCTCAGCCACGTGCCGGCGAGCTCGTGGTTCGCCGCGTCGTTCGGCGATCTCGGCACCAACGCCAAGTCGGCGACCGACCAGGCGATCGCCGGCAACCAGAGCGCGCAGACGCAGGTCTCGCAGGTCGAGGCGCTGCTCGGCATCAAGCTCGACGACGTCTACGCGCTGCTCTCGGGCGAGAACGCGCTCTACGCCGGCCCCGGCGCGCCGGTCTCGGCCGGCCTCGTCATGCACCCGGCCGACGCGGCCAAGGGCGCCCAGACGCTGCGCGCGCTGACGCGCGCGCTCGCGACTCAGGGCATCAAGTTCGACGACACGGCGGATGGCCAGTCCGCGCTCGTCCAGGGCTTCGCCGCGCGCTGGCGCGCCGTCGGCGACGACCTCGCGATCGGCACGGACGCCGCCGTCGGCGACGCCGTCAAGGACTCGATCGTCGACAGCGACAAGTTCAAGCGCGTGCTCGGCGAGGACGGCGTCGACAGCGGTGCCAAGACGCTCGGGCTCGCCTACATCGACGTGCCGAGCCTGATCAACATCGCGAGCGCGTTCGGGGCCTTCAACGACGCCTCCAACAAGGAGGCGCTCGCGAACCTCAAGCACGTCGGCGGCATCCTCTTCTGGACGGGCCGCGACGGCAACACCGTGACGAGCGACGTGTTCGTCGAGAGCACGTAGGCCGCGATGGTGGCGGACTGGGTCGTGGTGGAGCTCGAGCCGGCGGGGGCGGCGCGCTCCGGGCTCCCCGCGCGCCTCGCCGTGCCGCGCGAGGTCGCCGAGCGCTCGGATCCGATCGAGCGCGTGCGCGCGGCCGAGTGGGCCAAGATCTTCGTCGCCGGCCACGCCGATCACGAGCTCGCGCCGACGCTGCTCGCGATGGCCACGGCCGAGCCCTACCGGCGGCTGGGTGAGAAGCTGATCCGCGAGGAGCGCTTCGAGGAGGCCGCACCTGCGCTCGCGCGCGCGATCGAGCTGACGCCGTTCGACGCCGCCTCGCGCTTCAACCTCGCGGTCGCCCTGCGCCGCGCCGACGAGCCCGAGCTCGCGCTGTCCGCGCTCGAGGAGGCCGAGTGGGCCTACGGCGGCGAGTCCGCCTTCCACGTCCTGCTCGGCCGCATCTGGGAGGCGCTCGACGAGCAGATGCGCGCCGTCATGGCCTACGAGCGCGCGCTCGAGCTCGCGCCCGGCGACAGCTTCCTGCTCGAGCGGCTCGAGCACCTCGGCGCCCTGATGAAGATCGAGGGCCCCGACGGCGAGATCTTCTGGCTCACGCCGGGCGACTTCGAGCGCGTGATGCGCCACGAGCTCGCCTCGGCCAGCAACGACCCGGACCAGCTCGTGCTGCTCGGCGACCGCCTGCTCGGCGGCGGCCATGTCGCGCTCGCCGCCTCGGCGGCCGAGCTCGCGCTGGCCGGCAGCGAGGACCTGCCCGGCGCCTGGGCGCTCGCGGGCCTCACGCGCCAGGCCCTCGGCCGCGATCTGCAGGCACGCGAGGCGCTGGTGCGCGCAGCCGTGCTCGACCCGTCCAACATCGCCGTCGCGCGCGCGCTCGTGCTGCGCGAGGACGACCCCGAGGGCGACCTCCCGCGCGCGCACGCCGAGGTGCAGCGCCGGCCGACCTCGGCGGCTGCGTGGATCATCCTCGGCGACTACCTGGCCGCGGCTGCACAGCCGCGCGAGGCGCTCGGCGCCTACGCTCACGCACTCGACCTCGATCCGGCGCTCGCGGGCGCGGAGCACGCGCGCGAGGCGCTGCGCGTGCTCGGCTGACCGACGCCGCCGCTATGCTCCGAGCCACGTGACCTCGTCCGGTCGATCACGTTCGAGCAGGCTCAGGGGGCAGTCCGTCAGTGCTGCTCCACCCCCTGGTAGGCAGATGATGAGCGTCGCCGTGTGGGGCGACGGGCCGCCGCGCGCCCCGGGAGCCGTCGCGTGAGCGCCGTGACCGCGCTCGAGCTCGTCCTGATCGTCGTCTGCGTGCTCTGGAACGCGTTCTTCGTCGCCGCCGAGTACGCGTTCGTGTCGGTCCGCCACACGCGCCTCGACGAGCTCGTGAGCGAGGGCAGCCGGCGCGCGCGCACGGTGCGCAAGATCGTCGCGGATCCCTCGCACTTCATCTCGGCGATGCAGCTCGGCATCACGCTCTCGTCGCTCGCGCTCGGCGCGCTCGGCGAGCCGGCGGTCGCGAGCGTGCTCGAGGCCGCCTTCGGCAGCGTGTCGGAGTGGACGGCCCGCTTCGTCTCGGTCGCTCTCGCGTTCGTGATCATCTCGATCCTGCACGTCGTGATCGGCGAGATCGTGCCGAAGTCCTACACGCTGCCGCGCGCCGAGCCCGTGGCGCTCGCGGTCGCCGTGCCGATCCGCATCTTCTTCTTCATGTTCAGCTGGTTCATCACGTTCCTCGACTGGCTCGCGCAGATCGTCATGCGCCTGCTCGGCATCAAGACGACCGACGAGATGGAGGGCGCGCACAGCGAGGTCGAGCTGCGCATGCTGCTGCGGCAGGGCGAGCGCAGCGGCGTGCTCGAGCCCGACGAGCAGGAGATGATCGACAAGGTCTTCGACTTCTCGGACACGCCGGTCGAGAACGTCATGGTGCCGCGCCCCGACATCGTCGCTCTGCCCGTCGAGCTGACGCCCACGGCCGCGATGGAGCAGGTGCTGCAGCACCCGTACACGCGCTACCCGGTCTACGACGACGAGTTCGACAACGTGCTCGGCGTGCTGCACGTGCGGCGGCTGTTCGTCGCGCTCCAGAACGGCGACGGCGCCGCTCCCGACCTGCGCTCGCTGCTCTACCCGGCGCACCTCGTGCCCGAGACGAAGCGGCTCGGGCAGCTGCTGGCCGAGATCCGCCGCCAGAAGGGCCACATGGCGATCGTGGTGGACGAGTACGGCTCCGTCGCCGGCCTCGTCACGCTCGAGGACCTGCTCGAGGAGATCGTGGGCGAGATCGACGACGAGTTCGACCCGGAGGACGCGCCGATCCTCCGCCTCGGCCCGGACCGCTACCGCGTGGAGGGGAGCTTCCCGGTCGAGGAGTTCAACGAGCGCTTCGAGCGCGAGCTCTCCGACGAGGACTACCACACGGTCGGCGGCGTCGTCTTCGGCGAGCTCGGGCGCGCACCGGCGGTCGGCGACAGCGTCGAGATCGGGCACGTCAAGTTCGACGTCGCGGCCGTCGACGGCACGCGCATCCTGCACGCCGACGCGACGCTGCTGCCGCTTCCCGAGCGGCGCGACGACGACGACGGCGACGACTCGTGAGCTATCGCGTCGCGCGCGGCGGCGGCTCGGACGTGCTGCAGGAGGCGCCGCTGACGGTCGCCCTGATCGCGATCAACGTCGTCGTCTACCTGCTGCAGACGACCGGGCACGGCTCCGTCGTGCTCATGAGCAGCGGCACGACGGGCGGATCCCAGCCCGTGCAGGGCTCCGTCGACGGCCATTACGGCCTGTGGGGGCCGATGGTGTCCTCCGGCGAGTGGTGGCGCCTGATCACGAACGGGTTCCTGCACGCGAACGTGCTGCACATCGGCTCCAACATGCTCGCGCTGTTCTTCATCGGCCGCGGGCTCGAGCCGGCGCTCGGTGCGCTGCGGCTCGGGTTGATCTACTTCGTCTCGCTCGCCGCCGGCTCGCTCGGCGTCATCATCCTCGAGCCGGACGCGCTCTCGATCGGCGCCTCGGGTGCGATCTTCGGCCTCATGGGCGCCTACGTCGTGTTCGCCCGCGCCCGCGGCATCAGCATCATGCAGTCCGGCATCGGGCCCGTGATCCTGCTCAACCTCGCGATCACGTTCACGATCCCGAACATCTCCAAGGGCGGGCACATCGGCGGCCTGATCGGCGGCGCCGCGATGGGCTGGGTCGTGGTCGAGTTCGCGAAGCGCCGGCAGCTCAACCGGAGCCCGCTGCCGATCGCGGCGTTCGCGGCCGCGGTCTTCGTCGCGCTGCTCGCGATCTCGTTCGCGCTGGCGCGCTCCAAGTACCCGCTGGTCTGAGTCCCCGAGCCGTCGTGGACGCGTTCTCGACGCTCGCCGGCCGCGCCACGGCCGAGCTCGAGGAGCGCGGCTCGCGCTTCCTCGCGATCGCCGTGCCGGTGCTCGACCGGACCGCGGCGGAGGCGTTCTTCGCGCACGAGGCACGCGCGCACCGCAACCCCACGCACGTCGTGCCCGCGTTCCGGCTGCGCGACGGCACGGCCTTCTCGAGCGACGCGGGCGAGCCCGCCGGGAGCGCGGGCGCACCGCTCTCGGCCGCGCTCGGCGGCTCGGGCCTCGAGGACGTGGCGGCCGTCGTCGTGCGCTGGTACGGCGGCACGAACCTCGGCGTCGGCGGCCTCGTGCGCGCCTACGGCGGCGCGCTCGCCCGTGCGCTCGCGGATGCGCCCGTCGTGCGCTGCGAGCGGGCGCTCGCGGTGAGGCTCGCCTACGGCCACGGGCACACCGCGGCCGTGATGCGCTGCGTCGCCGTGCACGGCGGACGCGAGCTGGTGCACGACTACGGCGAGGCCGGGGCGGAGCTGCGCTGCCTCGTGCCGGCCGGGCGGATCGCCGGCCTCGAGCGCTGCCTGCGCGACGCGACGCGCGGAGCGGTGACCGCAGCATCGCTCGCTGACGCCGTGATCAGGTCGGCGTGATCGTGAGTTCGAGGGCCGCGGGCGGCGAGCCCTCGGCCAGGCGCCAGGCGCGGATGTCGGGCGGATCGCTCGCGAGCGACACGATGATGTACGCGGCCTCGGGCCAGGTCGCGAGCTCCATGTCCGTGCGCGACGGCGTCGCGCGGGACATCGTGTGCGAGTGGTAGATCGCCGCGACGTCGTCGTCGGCCTCGTCGATCGCGAGCGCGATGCGCAGCAGGTCGTCGGCAGCGACGCTGTAGCGATACGGGCTGGCGTCGGCGTTGCGCGCGGCGTGGAACGTGCGCAGCTCCCCGTCGAGCTCGCCGCCGAAGATGCCGCAGGCCTCGTTCGGCAGCTCCGAGCGGGCGTGGGCGATCATCTCGTCGGCCAGCGCGCGCGGCAGGCTCAGCACGCGCTCACCACCAGATGCCCTGCTCCATGCGCTCCTCGAGCTCGTCCTCCGGCGTGTCCCAGAGGCCT
>DASXXY010000127.1:0-15813 GCA_036502805.1 Gaiellales bacterium
GGGCGGCGGCTCGTCGAGCAGCTGATCGCCACGGTCCGCGAGCTCGGCATCGCGCGCGTCTTCGTGCTCACGTTCGAGCGCGACTTCTTCGCGGCGTTCGGCTTCCGCGAGATCGAGGGCACGCCGGTGACGCCCGAGGTCTACGCCGAGCTGCGCAGCTCGTTCGACGAGGGCGTCGCGGAGTTCCTCGATCTCGAGCGCGTCAAGCCGAACACGCTCGGCAACCACCGCATGCTGTTGGAGCTGCGGTAGCGGCCGCTAGATCGTCGGGCTGCCGCCGCCGCTCGCCCCGGCGAGCGTCAGGCGGTAGGTGTTGAGCGGGTTGTCGCCCGTGCCGACGACCATCGTACCGTGGGCGTGGGCGTACCTACCGCTGCCGCCGTCGACGGTGAACGGCGCGCTCGCGCCCGTGAAGTGCACGACGCCGTGAAAGCGCACGCGGCCGCCGGGAAGCACCGCGAAGCCGACGACCGTGCCCTGCGTCTTGCTCGTCAGCGTGAGCAGGCCGGCATCGGTGCCGACGACCGCGCCCTTCCGCTTGCCGAACTGCCGCGCGACGTTCTCGAGGTTGTCGCGGAGCAGGAAGCGGTCGCCCTTGCTCGGCCCCGTCGGCGGCTTGTCGTCCGGCGTGCTCGAGGTCTCGATCGAGCGCACGGTGATGATCACCGCCGGATTCGGCGAGACGGCGGCAGGCGCGGCCGACACCGCCGTGGCGGCGAGCGCGAGCAGCGCGGCGAGCAGCAGCGGGAGTCGTCGCATGACCGCAGTCTGCCGCACCTCGCCGCCGCCATCCGGCGTGGCGTGTGCACGACCGGCCGGCCGGCCACGTCGTGAGGCTCGGACGGCCGCGCCCCGCGGCTCAGACCGGCGCGCCGTCCACGATCTCCGAGAGCGGGATGTAGGGGTGGCCGAGATCGCTCGCGACGGGCGCGTACGTGACGCGCCCTGCCATCACGTTGACGCCGCGGGCGAGCGCGCGGTCGCCGCGCACCGCATCGGCGAGGCCGCGGTTCGCGATCGCCTCGACGTACGGCAGCGTGGCGTTCGTGAGCGCGCGCGGCGAGGACATCGGCACGGCGCCCGGCATGTTCGCGACGCAGTAGTGGACGATGCCGTCGACCTCGTAGGTCGGCTCCGAATGCGTCGTCGGGCGGGAGGTCTCGAAGCAGCCGCCCTGGTCGATCGCGACGTCGACGAGCACCGAGCCCGGCTTCATGAGGCCGAGCATGTCGCGCGTCACGAGCTTCGGCGCGCGCGCGCCGTGCACGAGCACGGCCCCGATCACGAGGTCGGCCTCGCTGATCGCCTCCTCGACCTGGAGCGTGTTCGACATCGCCACGATCGCGCGCCCGTCGAGCATCGGATCGAGCTCGCGCATGCGGTCGATCGAGCGGTCGAGCACCCACACGTCGGCCTGCATGCCGACGGCGATCAGCGCCGCGTTGTAGCCGACGATGCCGCCGCCGAGCACGACGACCTTCCCCGGCGGCACGCCGGCGACGCCGCCGAGCAGCACGCCGCGGCCGCCGTGGGCCTTCTCGAGCGCGTGCGCGCCCATCTGCGGCGCGAGGCGCCCGGCCACCTCGCTCATGGGAGCGAGCAGCGGGAGGCGGTGGTCGTCGGTCTCGACCGTCTCGTAGGCGACGCAGGTCGCGCCCGAGTCGATCAGCGCCTGCGTCAGGTCCGGCGCCGGGGCGAGGTGCAGGTACGTGAAGAGCACGAGCCCGGGCCGCAGCCGCGGGTACTCGGCGGCGAGCGGCTCCTTGACCTTGAGCAGCAGCTCGCTCTCGTCCCAGACGTCGTCGCAGGCCGCGAGCGAGGCGCCCGCCGAGACGTAGGCGTCGTCCGGGAAGCCCGAGCCCACGCCCGCCCCCAGCTCGACGGCCACGTCGTGGCCGCGGGCGACGAGCTCGCGCGCCCCGGCCGGGGTCAGCGCGACGCGGGCCTCCTGCGGCTTGATCTCCTTGACAACGCCGATCTTCACGCCTGCAACTCCCGCGTCGGATTCCGGCGCCAGTGTAGACCCGCGGCAGCGGGACGAATACCCCCGGCCAGGTCAGCGCCGAGGAGCGCCGCACGGAGCCGGAGACGCCACCTGCGGTGTCGGCGTCGTTGCGCCTGGCAGCCGGCACGGCGCGTGCCGGCTCGCGACTGAGCGGCGCGGGCGGATCAGGCCGGCGCGAGGGTGCGCGCGCCCTCGACGAGCGCGAGCGTGACGCCGACCATCGCCTCGATGTCGGCGACGGCGATGCGCTCGTCCGGCGTATGGATCAGCTGCATCCCGTTGGCGATGTTGACGCACGGGATGCCGCGCTCGTTGAAGAGGTGCGAGTCGGCTCCGCCGCCGGTCGCGTTCAGGCTGGGCGTGAAGCCGTGTGCCTCGAGCGCCGCGCACGCGACCTGCACGACCGGATCGCTGCGCCGCAGCTTGTAGGCGCGGTACTCCTGGGTCGCGGTCGTCTCGAGCTCGCACTCGGCGACGTTGGCCGCGTGCGCGAGCGCATCGAGCATCAGCTGGCACTCCTTGAGCGCGCGCTCGTGGCTCATCGAGCGCACCTCGAGGCGCACCTCGCAGCGGTCGGCGACGATGTTGCGCGCGACGCCGCCGGCGATCGTCCCGACGTTCGCCGTCGTCTCCTCGTCGAGCCGCCCGAAGCGCAGCTCCGCGAGCGCATGCGCGGCCGCCGCGATCGCGTTGCGGCCGTCCTCCGGCGCGATGCCGGCGTGCGCGGAGCGGCCGCTGAACGCGGCGTCGATCGAGTACTGCGACGGGCACGTGGTGGCGAGCACGCCGAGCGGAGCGGCGTGATCGTAGACGTAGCCCATGCGCGCGGCGAGCTGCGAGCAGTCGAGCGCCTTGACGCCCTGCAGGCCCGTCTCCTCCTGCACGCTCAGGATCAGCTCGATGCCGGCGTGCGGACGGCCCTCGGCGACGATCCGCCGCACGCCCTCGAGCATCGCCGCCACGGCCGCCTTGTTGTCGCCGCCGAGGATGGTGTCGAGCCTGTTCGTGACCATCCCGTCGGCGACGACCGGCTCGATCCCCGTCGCCGGCTGCACGGTGTCCATGTGCGCGCACAGCAGGATCGGCGTGCCGGCCTCGCCGGCGGTCGCGGGGATGCGGCAGATGATGTTGCCGGCCTCGTCGCCGGGCTTCGGCGGGGCGTCCTCGCGGGCCTCGAGACCGAGCTCCGCGAGGTAGGCCAGGCAGCGATCCGCGACCGCCCGCTCCTGCCGCGACGGGCTGGCGATCGCCGCCAGCTCGAGGAAGAGCGCGAGCGCGCCGCCGCCCTCGACGGCCGCGCTCATGCCGAGCGCTCGCCGCCCCCGGCCCGCACGCCGATCGCGGCGCCCACGAAGTCGCGGAAGAGCGGGTGCGGGCGCGTCGGGCGCGACTTGAACTCGGGGTGGAACTGCGAGGCGACGAACCACGGGTGGTCGTCGAGCTCGATGACCTCGACGAGATCCTTGGCCGCGAACACGCCCGAGACGTGCAGCCCGGCGGCCTCGAGCCGCGGGCGCAGGTGGTTGTTGACCTCGTAGCGGTGGCGGTGGCGCTCGTACACGAGCGTCTCGCCGTAGGCCTCCTGGGCGTGCGTGCCGTTGCGCAGCTCGACCGGCTCCGCGCCGAGGCGCATCGTCCCGCCCATGTCCTCGACGTCCTGCTGCTCGGGGAGCAGCGCGACGACCGGGTAGAGCGTGTCGGGGTCGAACTCGGTCGAGTTGGCGCCGGCCATGTCGCAGACGTTGCGCGCGAACTCGACGACCGCACACTGCATGCCGAGGCAGATGCCGAGGAACGGCGTGCCGGACTCGCGGGCGTAGCGCACCGCCGCGACCTTGCCCTCGATCGCGCGCGGCCCGAAGCCGCCCGGGATGAGGATGCCGTCGACGCCGCTCAGCGCCTCGGCGGCCTCGTCGGGGTCGAGCGTCTCGGCGTCGATCCACTCGATCTCGAGGTGCGTGCCGTGGCTGATGGCGCTGTGCTTGAGCGCCTCGACGACGGACAGGTAGGCGTCCTGCAGCTGCACGTACTTGCCGACGATCGCGATGCGCACGGAGCCCTCGAGCTCGTCGATGCGGCTGCAGAGCGCCTCCCAGCTCTCGAGCCGGCTCGGCGTCACCTCGAGCCCGAAGTGCTCGAGCACGAGCTCGTCGAGCTTCTGGTCGCGCAGGCTCAGCGGCACCGTGTAGAGGTGCGCGGCATCCTCGGCGGCGATCACGGCGCGCTCGTCGAGGTCGGCGAAGAGCGCGATCTTGGCGCGCAGCTCGCGCGGCAGCGGGCTCGAGGAGCGGGCGACGACGACGTCGGGCGAGATGCCGATGCGGCGCAGCTCGTTGACCGAGTGCTGCGTGGGCTTCGTCTTGAGCTCGCCGGCGGCCTCGATCAGCGGCACGAGCGTGACGTGCAGGTAGAGCACGTTGTCGCGGCCGAGCTGCGTGCGCAGCTGGCGGATCGCCTCCAGGAACGGCAGGCTCTCGATGTCGCCGACCGTGCCGCCGATCTCGACGAGCACGATGTCGACGTCGCTCGAGGACGAGATGCGCAGGATGCGGTTCTTGATCTCGTCCGTGATGTGCGGGATCACCTGCACGGTCGAGCCGAGGTACTCGCCCTTGCGCTCGCGCCGGATGACGGTGTTGTACACGCTGCCGGCCGTCGAGTTCGACGAGCGCGACGTGTTCTCGTCGATGAAGCGCTCGTAGTGGCCGAGGTCGAGATCGGTCTCGGCGCCATCCTCGGTGACGAAGACCTCGCCGTGCTGGTAGGGCGACATGGTGCCCGGGTCGACGTTCATGTACGGGTCGAGCTTCTGCACGCCGACCTTGAGCCCGCGCGCCTTGAGCAGCGTGCCCAGGGATGCGGCGGTGATGCCCTTGCCGAGCGAGGAGACGACTCCGCCCGTGATGAAGATGTACTTGGCGGACTTCGACTCCAACTCGTCCTCCCGACGACCCCTCTTGCCTGACCCGAGGGCATCCTAGATGCTCGGTCGGCGGGATCGAAGGCGCCGGGGTAAGGGTGGGCTTGAGGGTGGGGCTGCTGTCGACGGCGTGCTCCGCGAGGCGGACGGCCGCGGCCCTGCGAGCGTGCATGCGCGCGCCGAGCGGCCCCGGCAGGCCTAGGCTTGCAGACCGTGACGCCGCTCGCCCTGCTGCTCGTCCTGATCGCCGCGTTCGCGCACGCCGGCTGGAACGCCCTCTCCAAGCGCGCGCCCGGCGGCGCGGCCTTCGTGTGGTCGCAGATGCTCGTCGGCTCGCTCTGCATGACGCCCGTCGCGGCGCTGGGGATCTGGCTCGACGACGGCGCGCGCGTGTCGCTCGCGATCGTCCTGATGGGCATCGCGAGCGGCGCGACACACACCGTCTACTTCGTGCTCCTGCAGCGCGGCTATGCGACCGGCGACCTCTCGCTCGTGTACCCGCTGGCACGCGGCACGGGGCCGATCTTCGCGACGGCGGGCGCGATCGCGATCCTCGGCGAGCGGCCCGGGCCGCTCGCGCTCGCCGGCACCGCCGCGATCGCGGTCGGCGTCGTGCTGCTGCTCGCCACGCGCGGCCTCAGCCGCGGCCCGGCGCTCGGCTACGCCGTGCTCACCGGCTTCCTGATCGGCGTGTACACGATCTGGGACGGGCACGCCGTGCGCGCGTCCCACGCCGAGCCGCTGTTCTTCCTGCTGATCACGAACCTGACGGTGCTCGCGCTGCTCGGCCCGGCCGCCTGGCGCGAGCGGCCGACGGTCGCGCTGCTGTTCCGCGAGCACCGCCGCGTCGTCGTCGCCGTCGGCATCCTCTCGCCGTTCGCCTACGCGCTCGTCCTCTTCGCGACGCGGCTCGCGGGCGTCGCCTACGTGGCGCCGGCGCGCGAGGTCTCGATCCTGATCGGCGCGGCCATCGGCACGCGCTACTACGCCGAGCGCGGCGGCTGGCAGCGGCTCGCCGGCGCGGCGTCGATCGTCGCCGGCGTGCTCGCGCTCGCGCTCGGCTGACGAGCGCCGCCCGCGCCGTTCGCGACGCGGCACACGCCGGCCTGACCGGTCACACCGGGTTCGAGCAGCATGGCGGCACGGCTGCTGCGAGCTTCCCGGACGCGATCCATCCGCGCGCCGGCTCGACATCCTCCACGGCGACGCCGGCCGACGCCGCTCCGGCGCCGGCGAGCGGATCAGCCGGCGGCGCGGCCTGCGCGGATGTCGAAGCCGGCTGCGCCGGCGCACGTCTCGCGGCCGGCCTGGCTGCGCGCGTGCACGCTCACGTGGCCGACGCCGCCGCGCAGCTGCAGCGAGAGGTAGACCTGGGGCTGCCGGGCGTCGTCGTCGACGACGAACGAGACGTTCGTCGCGCCATCGGCCGGCAGGAAGATGCGGGAGTAGGTGTTGGCGGGGCGCGTCGTCGCGGCGAACGCCAGCGTCGGCGCGCTGTGGACGTGCGTGCGCGCGTTCTGGCACGAGAGCGGCATGCGCACCGTGAGGCCCGTGATCTGCAGGCGCTGGAGCACGAAGCTCAGCGACGCGCCCTCGTCGACGGCGCTGTAGCGGCCGCTCGGGAACATCGCCGGCTGCGGCGCCGCGGCTGCGACGACGGGGAGCGCGAGCAGGAGTGCGGCGAGCGCGCCGCTGCGGAGACTGCGCATGGCTCCGCCATCGGCCTCCCCACCACGCCCGGCATCCCCCGATCGGGTCAGGCGGCCGCGACCTCAGCCCTCGCAGGGATCCGAGCCCTGCGGGAGGTGCCGCTCCTGGGCCGTGTCGGCGCCGACGACCGGCTGCGGCAGCAGCGGCTCGACACCCTGCATCGACTCGACGCAGACCTGGAAGCGCATGCGCTGAAGGAGCTTGCGAGGCCGCAGCCTGAGCATGATCGTCGATCCGCTCTGGCCGAGCCAGCGCGCGGTCCGGAAGGTGGAGTTCCCTGCGCCGTAGTAGATCGGCGAGCCCGCGCCGTCGACGCCGAAGTACGCCGTCGTCTCGCTCGAGGTCGACCGCGAGCCGGCGAGGAAGTACGACGCGCGCACGATGATCCTCGTCGCTCGATGCAGCGGGGCGGCGAGCGTGATGCCGATGCACGGGTTGGCGCCGCGGAGCTGGAGCCTGACCCGCTGGACGTCGAGCCAGGGAGCAGTCACCGTCTGCGGCGCGGTTGTGGGACCCTGCTTGGCCAGCTCGTCGCCCGACCGGTCCTGCACCACGCGCGCCGCGCCACGACAGGCGAACGCGGGTGCCGGCATGACGACGGGAAGATCGATGGTGTCGGCCGTCGCCGGCACGTCGTCCGACTCCCGCACGGACCCCGAGAAGGCCACGGCGCTCAGCACCGTGCCGGGCTTCACGATCAGGAACGAGTCGCCGCCCGGCTCCAGCCAGACCATCGTGTAGAGGATGGGGCCGTCGTCGCCCCCCGGATCGCTGTCGCCGACCTTGAACAGCAGCGGGACGCCGGTGAAGGCGCCCGAGTGGATCTCGGGGTACCACTGCACCGCCCGGAGCTCTCCGAACCGCGGGCCGTTCTCGTGCGGGCCCGCCAGCAGGTACGCGACGTAGCCGGAGCACGGCAGCTGCTGGATGACGAGCGCGGCTTGCAGCTCGGGGGTGAACTGCGCGCAGACGTCGTCTGCGCGGTAGGCGTCGAGGCCGTCGAACATGCGCTGCACGACCGCGCTCGCCGTCCCGGGGGCGGGCGGTGCGGGAGGTGCCGCCTGAGCGACCGACGCCGCGAGGACGATGACGGTGGCGAGGACGATCGCGATCCGTCGCATGCGAGTCGCATCGGCCGCGCAGGCGAGGAACTGGAGTCCTCCGATCGAGGCACATCCGGCACGAGCGCGGCTGGCGTCAGGCGTGCGCAGCCTCGCGCAGGCTCGTCGCGAGCGCACGCGCGTCGCTGTCGCCCGCATCGGCGCCGAGCATGCGCACGAGCTCCTCGAGCGCGTCGTCGGGCGAGAGCTCGGCGACGTGCGCCTCGCTCGTGGCGCCCTGCGTCTTCTCGACCAGGAAGTGGCGGTCGGCGGCGGCGGCGATCTGCGGCAGGTGCGTGATGCAGAGCACCTGCGCGGTGGCCGCGAGCTCGCGCAGCTTGTCCGTCAGGACGCGCGCCGTGCGGCCCCCGATGCCGGCGTCGACCTCGTCGAAGACGAGCATCTCGGTCGCGCCGCCATCGCGCGCCGCGAGCCGCACCGCGAGCGCGATGCGTGAGAGCTCGCCGCCCGAGGCAACGCTTCCGAGCGGCCCGGCCGGCAGCCCCGGGTTGGCGGCCAGGCGCAGCTCGACGGCGTCGGCGCCGCGCGCGCCGAGCGGCGCAGCGCCGACCGACACCTCGAGCCGCGCGCCGTCCATGCCCATGTCCGCGAGGTGGCGCTCCACGCTCGCCGCGAACGGCTTGGCGGCGGCCTCGCGGCGCTTGCGCAGGGACGCCGAGATGCGATCGGCCGTCTTCTCGGCGGCGGCGACGGCGCCCGCGGCGCGGGCGATGCGCTCGTCGGCGCGCTCGCCCTCGGCGAGCTCGGCGGCGGCGGCCTCGGCGCGCGGGCGCAGCTCGGCGGCCTCGTCCACGCCGCCGAAGCGCCGCCGCAGCTCGGCGAGCTGCTCGAGGCGCTCCTCGATGCGGTCGAGCACGGCGGGGTCGGCGTCGAGCCCCGCGAGGTAGGAGCGCAGCTCGATCGCCGCCTCGCGCAGCTCCTCGGCGATGCGCGCGAGCTCGTCGCCCGGGCCGGCCAGCGCCGCATCGTGCTCGCGCACGCGCGCCAGGACGTGCGCGGCCTCGCCGGTCAGCGCGACCGCGCCCGACCCCTCGTCCGGGTTGAGCAGCTCGGCGGCCGAGCTCGCCGCGTCGAGCAGCGCGTCGAGATGGCGCAGGCGACCGCGCTCGCGCGCGAGATCGTCCTCCTCCCCCGGCTGCGGGTCGATCTCCTCGAACGCGTCCGCGAGCGCGCGCAGCTCGGCCAGCCGGCCCTGCTCGTCGGCCGCGGAGGCCTCGGCCTCGGCGAGCGCGCGGCGCGCGGCGACGAGCCCACGCCAGGCAGCCGCCATGTCGGCGCGCAACGCGCCGACCTTGTCGCCGCCGGAGGCGTCCAGGAGGTCGAGCTGGACGGCCGGGCGCACGAGCCGCCGCGCCTCGTGCTGCGACACCATCTCGATCAGCGACTGGCCGATGCGCTCGAGGTCGTCGCGCGTGCAGCTGCGGCCGTAGAGCAGCGCTCGCGAGCGGCCCTCGCGTCCCACCCGGCGCGCGACGGTGACGCCCTCGGCGTCGGCGGGCGCGAGCTCGGACAGCTCCTCGGGCAGCTCGGCCTCGGAGAACGTCGCCTCGACGTAGGCCTCGTTGCCGGCCGGGCCGACGAGCGCGGCGTCCGCGCGGCCGCCGAGCAGCAGCCCGACGGCCTCCGCGAGGATCGTCTTGCCGGCACCGGTCTCGCCGGTCAGCACGTTCAGGCCGGGGTGCAGCGACAGCCGCGCGGCGCGCACGAGCACCAGGTTCTCGACGACGAGCTCCTCGAGCATCAGCGCGTGAAGGCGTCGCGGTAGCGCTGCAGGAAGGCGACCTCGGGCAGCAGCCCGAGCGCGGTGTGCTCGGGCGCCAGCGAGACGGTGACCGACTCGCCCGGCTCGAGGGCGCGCTCGCTCGCGACGCCGTCCAGGATGACGCGCGCAGCGGCCGCGCTCGCGCGGTTCGTGACCTCGACGCGCGCGCCGCGCGGCAGCACGAGCGGTCGCGCCGTGAGCGTGTGCGGCGCCACGAACGTGACGCCGAACGCCTCGGCGCCCCAGTCCAGCACCGGCCCGCCGGCCGAGAGGCTGTAGCCCGTCGAGCCCGCGGGCGTGCTCACGATCACGGCGTCGCAGGCGAGCTCGCCGAGGTCGACGCCGTCGACGTTCCACGCGAGCCGCGCGATGCGGCCCGGGACGTCGCTCGAGACGACGACGTCGTTCACGGCCATGCCGGCGCGCCCGCCCTCGCGCTCGACCTGCACCGTCGCGAGCTGGACGACGCGCAGCTCGCCTGCGAGGGCGCGGGCGACGGTCGCCTCCAGCTCGCCGGGCTCGGCCGTCGTCAGGAACCCGACGCGGCCGAAGTTGACGCCGAGCACCGGCACGCCCGAGCCGGACACCTGCTGCAGCGCGCGCAGCACGGAGCCGTCGCCGCCGAGCACGATCACGAGGTCGGCGCCGCTGAGATCGGCAGCGGGCGGCAGGATCTCGACGCCCGCCTCCGACGCGAGGCGCTCGACGCGCTGCGCGGCATCGCCCGCGGCGCGGCGGGCGAGCACGGCGACGCGGCGGACCGTGAGCGGGTCAGGCGACGGCATCGCGCAGCAGGGGCAGCGGGTCGGCCGGCGCACGGGCGGCGTCCGGATGGTCGCTCGAGACGATGTGCAGGAAGAACTCGCGGTTGCCCGCGGGGCCCGGGTGGCCGCTCTCGCAGGCGCCGAGCACGACCGCGCCGGCGCTCGCGGCCGCCTCGGCGACGCGCTCGAGCACGGCGGCGTGGACGGCCGGGTCGCGCACCACGCCGCGCTTGGCCTCGGCCCGCCCGGCCTCGAACTGCGGCTTGACGAGCGGCAGGATGCGGAACGGGTGGGCGAGGACGGCCATCAGCGGGGGGAGCACGAGCGCGAGCGAGATGAACGAGACGTCGACGACCGCGAGCGTAGCCGCCGGGCCGGGCAGATCGCCCGGCGCGAGCAGGCGGGCGTTGACGCCCTCGAGCACGGTGACGCGGTCGTCGCGCCGCAGCCGCTCGTGCATCTGCCCGCGGCCCACGTCGAGCGCGACCACGTGCGCGGCGCCGCGCTGCAGCAGGCAGTCGGTGAAGCCGCCCGTCGAGGCGCCGACGTCGAGGCACGCGAGCCCGGCCACGTCGACGGCGAACGCAGCCAACGCGGTCGCGAGCTTGTCGCCGCCGCGCGACACGAACGCCGCGCCCTGATCGACCTCGAGCTCCGCCTCGGCCGCGATCGCCGTGCCCGCCTTCGAGACGACGCGGCCGTCGACGCGCACGCGGCCGGCCATCACGAGCGCCTGGGCGCGGCTGCGCGTCTCGGCGAGCCCGCGCTCGCAGAGCAGCTGATCGAGTCGCGTCACGCGGGCATTGTCCGTGATGGGCGCCCGGTACGACGTGCGAGCGCCTCCCGGAGCGCGTTCCGGCACGGCCGAGCGCGCGGCGCGCGTCTCAGGCCCGGGCGTTCACAACGGCGTGGCGGGCTCGGCCGTGGCCCGTCCGCACTCCACGGCAAGGCGACCGGTGGGGGCCAGTCCGCAACTCCCGGCGCGACGGCCGCCGCGCCCTCGTCCCCAGCGTCCGGTCAGGCCGCCAGGGGCGGCGTCGGCGCGACGGCTCTGCCGCAGGGGCCGCGCGCCGAGACGGCGACGACCAGGCGCTCGCCGCCCTGGCCGTGAGGGCGGCCGGCCAGCACCAGGCATCCGAGCAGCCGGCCGGCGGACGTGCGCACCTCCCACCAGTCGCGCACGTGGACGTCGAAGAACGGCACCCAGCCGATGACCGCGTCGACGGTCGCCGGCGTCTCCTGCCCGGCGGCGACGACGACGCGCTTCGGGTAGCGCGCGTCGCGCGGACCGCAGCGGCGGGCGCACTCGCGCAGGACGACGGCACCCGCCGTGTCGTTGCGCACGCGGTAGGCCGACGCCATGCAGGTCTCCGACATCCGCAGGCAGGCGCGGTTCGGGATCGCGTCGCGCGGGCTCCAGGCGCCGCCGAGCACGAGCCAGGCGAGCGCCGCGACGGTGGCGACGCCGCCGAGGAAGCCGATCCACTCGCCGGCGCTGTCGAGCGGCTCGAACCAGGCGGGCCGCCGCACGCGCTAGCGATCCCGCGTCGCCACGAGCTCCACGAGCGCCCCGAGCGGCTCGTGGGAGCGCTCGGGCAGGCGGGCCAGCAGCGCCCTCGCGGCACGCTCGCTCTCGTCGGCGCGGGCGCGCGCGCCGGCCAGGCCGAGCTCGCTCGCGAACGTGCGCCGGCCGCGGCGGGCGTCCGTGCCGGCCGACTTGCCGAGCTCCTCGTCGCTCCCCGTCTCGTCGAGCACGTCGTCGACGATCTGGAACAGCAGCCCGAGCTCGGTGCCGAACGCGCGTGCCGTCGTCACGCCATCCGCACCGGCGCCGGCGACGATCGCGCCGCAGGCTGCGGAGGCGCCGAGCAGCGCGCCGGTCTTGAGCCGCGAGGTGCGCTCGAGCCCGGCGGCGTCGAGCGCGTCGTCGGGCCGCACGTCGCGGTACTGGCCGCCGATCATGCCCGGCAGGCCGACGGCCGCGACGAGCTCGCGGACGGCCGCGACGCGCTGGGCGTCGCTGCCGCCCTGGCGGTCGCAGACGAGCGCGAAGGCGTGGTTCAGGAGCGCGTCGCCGGCGAGCACGGCGATGTCCTCGCCGAAGCGCACGTGCGCGGTCGGACGCCCGCGGCGCAGGTCGTCGTCGTCGAGCGCGGGCAGGTCGTCGTGGACGAGCGAGAACGTGTGCACGAGCTCGAGCGCGAGCGCCGTGGGGATGGCGTCGTCCGCGGCGCAGCCGAAGCCCTCCGCGACGGCCAGGCAGAGCACGGGCCGCACGCGCTTGCCGCCTGCGAGCAGCGAGTAGCGCATCGCCTCGGCGAGCGGCGCGACGTCGGCGGGCTCGCCGAAGTCGAGCGTCTCGAGCGCGACCTCGGTGAGGCCGCGCAGGCGCCCGAGGGCGGCCGCGCCGTCACTCATCGACGCGCGCGTCGCGCACGGCGCGGCGCTGCCGCTCGAGCTCCTCACCGGCCGCGAGCGCGAGCTCGTTGATCTCCGTCAGCGCCGCGACGGCGGCGTCCGGGTCGTCCGCCGCCTCGCTCAGCCGGGCGCGGGCCGCGTCCATGCGCGCGAGCAGATCGGCGAGCGCCGGATTCGCGCTCACGCCGCCCCCTCGTCGCGCGCGATCGCCCCCAGCACGCCGTTCACGAACGGCGCCGAGTCGGGCCCGGCGTAGCGCTTCGCGAGCTCGACGGCCTCGTCGATCACGATCGCCGCGGGCAGCTCGCCGCCGCGCAGCTCCCAGGTCGCGAGCCGCAGGATCGCGCGCTCGACGGCGCCCATGCGATCGGCCGTCCAGCCCGATGCGGCGCCGTCGACGGCGGCGTCGATCGCCGCGCGGTCGCGCTGCACGCCCTCGACGGCGCTGCGCGTGTAGGCCGGCACGTCCATGCCGGTGTCGACGAGGTAGCGCGCGGCCAGCTCGTCGAGGTCCGAGCCGGTGCGGACGTCGAGCTGGTAGGTCAGGACGAAGGCCGCGCGGCGCGCCTGGCGCCGCGAGACCGCACGCGGCGGGGTATCGGTCATCACGCGGACAGCGAGGATAGCCGTCCCGCCGCCTCTTCGAGATAGGCGGTCGTATACACGCCGGAGCGGAACAGCGGCTCGCTCGTCACCATCTCGCGGAAGAGCGGGATCGTCGTCGAGATGCCCTCGACCTCGAACTCGGCCAGCGCCTGTCCCGCGCGCGCCAGCGCCGCGTCGCGGTCGTCGTCGGAGACGATCAGCTTGGCCACCAGCGAGTCGTAGTTCGGCGGCACGGTGTAGCCCTCGTAGCCGTGCGTGTCGACGCGCACGCCGCGGCCGAGCGGCGGCCGGAAGCGCCGCAGCGGGCCGGGCGACGGCATGAAGCCGCGCGAGGGGTCCTCGGCGTTGATGCGGAACTCGATCGCATGGCCGCGCGCGGGCGCGATGCCCTGCTGCGGCAGCCCCTTGCCCATCGCGAGCTGGAGCTGCGCGCGCACGAGGTCGATGCCGGTGACCTGCTCGCTGACGGGGTGCTCGACCTGCAGGCGCGTGTTCATCTCCATGAAGTAGAACGACTGGTCGGCTCCGAGCAGGCACTCGATCGTGCCGGCGTTGCGGTACTTCGTCGAGCGCACGGCGCCGAGCGCGGCGTCGTACAGCTGCGTGCGCGCCGCCTCGCTCAGGAACGGCGAGGGCGACTCCTCGAGCAGCTTCTGATGGCGCCGCTGCACGCTGCACTCGCGCTCGCCGACGACGAGCGCGCCGCCCTCGCCGTCGCCCACGACCTGCACCTCGACGTGGTGGGCGTCGACGACGATCTTCTCGAGGTAGAGCCCGCCGTCGCCGAACGCCGCCTGGGCCTCGGCCGTCGCGGTCGCGTAGGCGGACTCGAGCTCGGACGGATCGGCGACGGGACGCATCCCGCGGCCGCCGCCGCCCGAGGCGGCCTTGAGCAGCACCGGGTAGCCGACCTCGCCGGCCACGCTGCGGGCCTGATCGACGCTCGCGAGGCGGCCCTCCGAGCCCGGCACGAGCGGCATCCCCGCGGTGCGCATGGCGGCCTTCGCGAGCGACTTGTCGCCGAGCACCTCCATCGAGTCCGCCGTCGGGCCGATGAAGACGATGTCGTTGTCCTCGCACGTGCGCACGAACTGCGGGCTCTCCGAGAGGAAGCCGTAGCCCGGGTGCAGCGCATCGCAGCCCGTCGTCTCGGCGGCGCCGATGACGTTGCCGTGGCTGAGGTAGCTGTCGCGCGCGGCGGGCGGCCCGATGCAGACGGCGCGGTCGGCGAGCCGCAGCCAGGCGCCTTCGCGGTCGGCCGTCGAGTAGACGGCGACCGCCTCGAGGCCGAGCTCGTGACAGGCGCGGATCACGCGCACCGCGATCTCGCCCCGGTTGGCGACGAGGACCCGCTTCACGGAGGCGAGAGCTCGAACAGCGGCTGGCCGAACTCCACCGGCTGCGCGTCCTCGACGAGCACCTTGCGCACCGTGCCGGCGTGATCGCTCTTGAACTCGTTGAAGAGCTTCATGGCCTCGAGGATGCAGAGCGTCTGGCCCACCTCGACCCGGTCGCCGACCTGCACGAACGGATCCGAGTCGGGCGACGAGGAACGGTAGAAGTTGCCGACCATCGGGCTCTCGACGAGCACGACGTCCGAGGGCGGCGGCGCGACGGCGGCGGGCGCGGCGGCGGGCGGCGCGGAAGCCGCCGCGACGAGCGGCGCGGCCTGCGCGGGGCCGGACTCGCGGCGGCGCACCGTGATGCGCACGCCGTCCTCCTCGACCGTCAGCTCGCCGGCGTCCGACTCCTCGAGCAGCCGCACGAGGCGCCGCACGCGGCGCGCCTCGTCGTCGTCGAGCGCGTCCTCGTCCTCGATGTCCGTCTCGCGGCCGCGCAGCCGCTGCAACAGCGGCAGCGCGCGATCGCCGAACAGCGCGACCAGACACAGATCCTCCTCGGAGGCGGCCAGGCTGCCGGCCTCCTCGCGCGCGTCCTCGAGCGAGGGCTCGGCGGCGGTCGAGACGGGCGCGCGCTCGGCGGCGGCGAGCGCCACGGGGTCGACGGGCGCGGGCGCGTGGCCCCACTCGCCGAGCAGCAGGCTGCGCATGTCGCCCTCGACCTCGGTCCAGCGGCGCGCGTGCAGGACGTGGCGGATCGCCTGACCGGCGAGGATGCGCCCGACCGGCGAGGCGGGCGGCGGATAGCCGCTCTCGGCGCGCACGCGCAGGAGCTCGTCCAGCACCTCGTCGAGGCGATCCTCGGCGCCGGCCGCGCGCAGGCTGCGCTCGATGCCCGCGACGACGCCGATCGGCACCGTCGCGAGCGCGGCGCGCAGCGCCACGTGCGGCGAGACGGGCGGCGCGCTCGCGGCGGCGTCGCCGAGCGCGGCCTCGATCTCGCGCGCGGCCTCCCAGGCCCGCTCGCGATCGATGCCGGCGTCGAAGCCGAGGCCCGTGAGCGCCTGCCCGAGCAGCTCCGCGGCCGGCCGCGTCGTGAGCATCGCGACGGGGTAGGACGCGGTCGCGATCGGATCGGCGCCCGCCCGCGCCGCCTCGATCGCAACC
>DASXXY010000128.1:0-9099 GCA_036502805.1 Gaiellales bacterium
CCTTGCTCGTGCTCGTGGCGTTCGCCGTCGTGGCCTCGCTGACGGCGATCGGCGCGCTGCTCGCGACAGCGCTGTTCGTCGTGCCGGCGGCCACGGTGCGCCTGTGGACGCAGCGCCTCGGCGCCTGGCAGATCGGCTCGGTCGCGCTCGCCGCGGCGCAGGGCATCGCCGGGCTGTGGCTCTCGGTCGAGCTCAACACGCCGCCGGGGCCCACGGTCGCCGTCATGGGCGGTGCGCTCTTCGTGCTCTCGCTCGCCCGCCTGCGCCTCGCGGAGGTCGTGCGCGGGCGCGCGCTGCTCGCCGGCGGCGCCATCCTGCTCGCGCTGCTGCTCACGGCCTGCGGCAGCGGGTCGTCGCCCCGCGACGGGGGGCCTGCCGTCGTGGCGACGACGACGCAGATCGCCGACTGGACGCGAGCCGTCGGCGGCGACGCCGTCGACGTGCACCAGATCCTCCAGCCCAACACGGATCCGCACGAGTACGAGCCGCGCCCCGCCGACGTCGAGGCCGTGGCCGGTGCGAAGCTCGTGCTCCTGAACGGTGATCGCCTCGACGCGTGGATGGGCACCGTGCTCTCGAACGCCGGGGGCTCGCCGACGGTCGTCGATCTCGGCGCGCGCGTGCCGGTGCGGCTCGCGGGCGAGAGCGAGGGCCCGGAGGCGTCGCGCTACGACCCGCACTGGTGGCACGACCCGCGCAACGCCGAGGCCGCCGTCGACGCCATCCGCGAGGCGCTCAGCGCGGCCGCTCCCGCCCACGCGCAGACCTACCGCGCGAATGCGACGGCCTACCTCGGCCGGCTGCGCGCGCTCGATGCCGGCATCCGTGCGTGCCTCGCCGCCGTGCCCGTCGCGCAGCGCCGGCTCGTCTCCGACCACGACGCGTTCGGCTACTTCGCGCGGCGCTACGGCATCACGATCGTCGGCGCCGTGATCCCGTCGCAGACGACGCAGGCGCAGGCCTCCGCGAAGGACATCGCGGCGCTCATCGCGCTCGTGCGCCGCGAGCACGTGCGTGCCATCTTCCCGGAGGAGTCGCTGAGCAAGAAGCTCGCGCAGCAGATCGCGCGCGAGTCGGGCGCGCGCGCCGACGACGCGCTCTACGGCGACACGCTGGGGCCGAAGGGCTCTGCGGGCGCCACCTATCTCTCGATGGAGGCGGCGAACGCGAACGTGCTGACGCGCGGGTTCACCGGGGGCGCGCGCGGCTGCTCGCCGGATGCCGGATGACGCTCGTCTCCGCGAAGGGCCTCGCGCTCGGCTACGGCGGCAGGGCCGTGCTCGACGACCTCACGTTCACCGTCGAGCCGGGCCAGCGGCTCGCCATCCTCGGCCCGAACGGCGGCGGCAAGTCGACGCTCCTGCGCGCGCTGCTCGGCGAGCTCGCGCCGCTTGCCGGCAGCCTCGCGGTCGCGGGGCGCTGCAGCGTCGTGCCGCAGACCGAGCGCTCGCGGCTCGACTACCCCGTGAGCGCGCTCGACGTGGCGACGATGGGCGCCGTCTCGCGCCTGCCGTGGTGGCGCCGGCCCGGCCGGCGCGAGCGCAGGAGCGCGCTCGCCGCACTCGCCGAGGTCGGGCTCGAGCCGCTCGCGCAGCGCTCCTTCGGCGAGCTCTCGGGCGGTCAGCGCCAGCGCGTCCTGGTCGCGCGCGCGCTCGTCCAGGACGCGGGCATCGTGCTGCTCGACGAGCCCTTCACGGGCGTCGATGCGGCGAGCGCCGACGTGCTCTCGGCGCTCATCGACCGCCTCGCCGCCGAGGGACGCGGCGTGCTGATCGCGACCCACGACGTCGACCAGGCGCGCGGCTTCGACCGCGTGCTCTGCCTCAACGGGCGCCAGGTCGCGTTCGGGGCGCCGGACGTGCTCACGCGACCCGTGCTCGAGGCGACCTACGGCGGCGCGATCGTGGCCGTCGACGACGGCAGCGGCGGGCCGGCGATGGGGATCCTGCCCGCTCACCACCACGATCACGGCGACGGATGAGCGGGGCCTGGCAGTGGCTCGCCGAGCCGTGGGGCGAGGCGTTCATGCAGCACGCGTTCCTCGAGCTCGCGCTCGTCGGCCTCGTCGGCGGCTGGCTCGGCTGCTGGGTGCTCCTCTACGGCGTGTCCTACAGCGCCGAGAGCCTCGCGCACGGCATGTTCCCCGGCCTCGTCGGCGCCTCGCTGCTGGGGCTGCCGATCGTGGCGGGCGGCGCAGTCGGCGCGGGCGCGGCGGCGAGCGGCATCGCGGCCCTCGGCGAGACGCGCGGCATCGACCGCGACACGTCCGTGGGCGTCGTGATCACGTCGGCCTTCGGCCTCGGTGCCCTGCTGGCGCTGATGCCCGCGTCGCCGCCGGGCATCCAGGAGCTGCTGTTCGGCGACGTGCTCGCCGTCTCGCGGCAGGATCTGCTCGTGACGGCGCTGATCGCGCTGCCGGTGCTCGGCCTGCTCTGGCTCCTGCATGCGCGGCTGCTGGCGGTCGGCTTCGACCGCTCGAGCGCGCGTGCGATCGGCATCGCGCCGCGCCCGGTGGAGCTGGCCGTGATGCTGCTCGTCGCAGCCGCCGTCGTCGTCTCCGTGCAGGCGCTCGGCAGCCTGCTCGTCGTCGCGGTGCTGGTCGCGCCCGCGGCCTGCGCGCGGCTGCTCACGCACCGCCTCGGGCCGATGCTGTGGGTCAGCGTCGCCGTCGCGATCGCGGGGGGCATCGCCGGCCTCTACCTCTCCTACTACGGCGGCACGGCCGGGGGCGCGTCGATCGCCCTCTGCCTCGTCGGCGCCTACCTGGTCGCGATGGCCCTCGACTCGGCCCTGCGGCGCTCGCCCGCCTGAGCCGTCCTCAGCGACAGCTCGGACAGGTGCCGCGCAACACGACGTCGTGCTGGTCGATCGCGAACTCGAGCCGTTGCGAGAGCGTGTGGATCGCCTGCTCGAGGCCGTCGTCGCTGAACTGCGCGACGCGGCCGCAGTGGTTGCAGACGACGTGGTGGTGGTGCTCGCCGCCGGGGTGCGCGGCCTCGTAGCGGGCCGTGCCGTCGCCGACGTCGAGGCGGTGCACGAGCCCCAGGCGATCGAGCACCTCGAGCGCGCGGTAGACGCTCGCGATGCCGACCCTCGCGTCGTCGGTGCGCAGCTCGTCGGCGATCTGCTGCGCGGTGGCGCAGCAGTCCTGCCGCGCCAGCACGTCGACGACGCGCGTGCGGGCGGCGCCGGCGCGGAAGCCCTCGCGCTCGAGCGTCGCGTGCGCGTGCGCGCTCCAGCCTGGATCGTGAGCGCTCATGGCTTGATGGTAGCCGAGACTCACTATCGCTACGAGCTGCGCACGCGGCCGCCGGGGAGCGGGTACCGTGGCCGCGTGGCGCGCACGTGGCTCTCGCTGACGGTGGAACTCGTGGAAGGCGGCGGCTACCGCTACTGGCCGCGGCCCGGCCGCGTCTTCGCGGCCGCGCGCAAGCACACGTTCGCCGAGCTGGCGACGGCGATCGACGTCTCGTTCGGCCGCTGGGATCTCGCGCACCAGTGGCAGTTCGAGCTCGAGGGACACGTCTACGTCGCGCCGGCCGATCCGGGCTGGGAGAGTGCCGAGAGCGACAAGATCCTGCCCGAGACGTCGCGCCTCAGCCGCCTCGCCGTGGGCGACGTCTTCGTTTACCAGTTCGACGCGAACGACTCGTGGCTGCACATCTGCCGCGTCGGCGAGACGCGCATCGACCCGCTCGAGGAGCTCGGCGAGAGCCCGGTCGAGCCGACGGCCTACGACGGCTGGGGGATCCTGCCGGATCAGTACCTGCGGCGCTTCGACGGCGACGACGGCGCGACGCCCACGCCGGCCGACGAGCGCAATCGCGATCTGCCGCCGCTGCGGCCGTGGTGGGGGCCGCAGTCCGACGGCGGGCCCGCCGCGCAGACAGACGGGTAGGAACGGGGCCTCGGCGGCACGTCGTACGAGCCGTCCGACGGCTAGGCCAGGCGGTGCAGCTCGCTGCCGTTCGCTGCGGCGACCCAGATGCTCCATTTTCTCCCACCGTCGCGCCGGCGGGCGAGGGCTCAGCCGGCGAGCGCGAGCCGCCGCTCGACGGTGCGCACGCTGCCCGCCTTGTTGCGGTAGATCGCACGGACGTCAACGGCGCCGCGCGCGATCGGCATCGCCCCGACGCGCGGCAGGGCGACGACGCCGCCGGGGGCATGCAGCGAGAAGTGGCCGACAGCCACGCGGCGTCCGGCGATCAGCACCCGCAGCGAGCCACGGCAGGTCCGCTCGCTCGCTGCGCAGTGCACCGTCACGGCGACCGTGCGGCCGTCGTGCTCGACGGCGGAGGCGATGGCGAGCACGCTGCGCGCACGCGCGCCCTCGCTCGTCGCGGTGGACGCCGAGCCGCCCGAGGTCGTCGTCACGCGGCAGGCGAGCAGGCGGCCGCGGTCGGCGGCGACGACGAGGCGGCGCGCCCGCACCGCGCCGCGGATCGGCTTGCCGCCCCGCAGCCACTGGTAGGCGACCGAGCGTCCCGCGCTCGCGGAGCCCGGCACGCAGGTCGCGTCCGCGCCGACGACGAGTCTCACGGGCCGTAGCGTCGGGCGGCCGAGCGCGGCGGCGGCAGCCGCCGCTGCGGCGGGGCTGCCCGAGATGCTGAGCATGACGCCGCTCGACCCGTACGCCGGCACCCACGTGCGGCCGGCGAGCAGCGGCGCGACGACCTTCGCGAACGTCCCGGCGGGCTTGTCGCCGGCTGCGAGCACGAGCGGCGAGGCCGTGGCCGCCGGCGCGTAGCCGGTCGTGACGCGCAGCGTGCCGGCGAGCGCGACGTCGCCGTCGACCGCCAGCCCGTCGCCGTCGTCGACGCTCCGCAGCGCGAGCGCGAGCGTACCGCCGGCGGCCTGCGCGAAGTCGCCGGTGACGTGCAGCTGGCCGCTCGGCGAGAGCGTGCCGCCCGTGTTGGTGAGCGATCCGTCGAGCGTGCCCGAGCCGTGCAGCGCGTCCTGCGGGGCGAGCTCGAGCGTCCCGCCGCCGCCATCGATGCTGAGCGTCGCATCGTCGGCAAGGGCGGTCTCGTCGGCCAGGATCTCCGGCGCGGGCGCCGCGTCGACCGGGCCCGTGTCGTCGCCGACCTCGACGTCGAGCGACGCCCCGGCGCCCAGGCGGAGCAGCCGCAGCGCCGGGTTGGCGGGCAGGTCGAGCTCGATGTCCGCGCTCGGCTCGACCTCGATCGTCGCGTTCGCGGCGCTCACGCCCGCCGAGCTGAGCTGGAGCGCGTCGCCGGAGAGCCCGAGCGTCGCGCCGGCGGCGAGCGTGAGCGCGGCGTTGCCCTGCAGCCCTCCGATCAGCGCGCCGGCAGCGACCTGGACGGTGGAGGCGTCGAGCAGCACGTCGACGGCGAGCGTCGAGGTCGTCGCGTCCTGCTTCGCGAGGGTTGCGCCCTGGTCGACCTCGATCACGCCGTCGCCCGCGCCCGCGGCCGTCTTCGCGCTCGTGGCGCCCGCGATCGTGAGCTGCGCGCCCGTCTGCTCGAACCCCGACGCGACGGAGGGGTCGCTGCCGCCGCCGAGCGTCCACGGCGCCGTTCCGCTCCAGCTCGTCGCGACGGTGCTCTGCAGCCAGCCGGCGTCGATGATCGTGAGCGGGCCGGCGACAGCGAGCCCGCCGGCGCCCGTGACTGTGAGGGCCGCTCCGTCCAGCGTCATCCCGGCCGCGTCGACGGTCGCGACCCCGCCGGCGCGCAGCGTGACCGTGACCGCCGACTGCGGTCCGCTGATGGAGCCGCCGCTCGCCGTCAGGCTCGACGTGTCGAGCGTGCTGTCGTCGTCCGTGAGCACGAGCGCGCCGCGCAACGTCACGCTCGCGGCGACGGGCTCCCGGTGCGGCGGATAGCCGGACGGCGCGGGGATCGTCATCGTGCTGCCGGCGGGAATCACGACGGCGTCGGATCCGGTCGGCGCGGCCCCGCAGCTCCAGCTGCCGCCGCTGTACCAGCTGCCGGTCGCGCCGGTGGCCGTGCAGGTCGCGGCGAACGCCCCGGGCGCGGGGAGCAGGAGCAGCGCGAGCGCGAACGCGCTGCGCACCGCCCAGCGCCTCATGCCGCGCCCTGCCACCGGCGGCGGTCGTTCTTCGTGCGGTACATGGCGGCGTCGGCCTTCGCGAGCACCGTCTCGGCGCTGTCGTGCGCGTCGGCGACGGCGATGCCGATGCTCACGCCGATGCTGCGCTCGGCGCCGAACAGCACGAACGGGCGCTCGAGCTCCTCGCTCACGCGGCTCGCGACCCAGCCGGCGTCGTTGACCGGCCCGAGGTCCTCGCACAGCACCGTGAACTCGTCGCCGCCGAGGCGCGCGATCGTGTCGGCCGGGCGCACGGCGCGCCGCATGCGCTCGGCGGCCTGTCGCAGCAGCTCGTCGCCGGCGGCGTGGCCGAGGCTGTCGTTGACCGACTTGAAGCGGTCGAGATCGATGAAGAGCACCGCGATGCGCTCCTTCGAGCGACGGCCGCGCTCGACGGCGTGGGCGAGCCGGTCGGCGAACAGCACGCGGTTCGCGAGGCCGGTCAGCGCGTCGCGCAGGGTCAGCTCCGTGAGCTGCTCCTGGGCCAGCTTCTGCTCGCTCACGTCCTGGATCTGCGACACGAAGTAGCGCGGCGCGCCGGTCTCGCCGCGCACGAGCGAGACGCTCAGCAGCGCCCAGATGTAGTGCCCGTCGGCGTGCCGGTAGCGCTTCTCCATCTCGTACGACTCCGTCTCGCCCGCGAGGATGCGGCGTAGGTGCTCGAGATCCGCGTCGAGATCGTCGGGGTGCGTGAGCGACTGGAAGGTCGTCCCGAGGAGGTCGCCCTCGTCGTAGCCGGTGATGCGGCAGAGCGCCGCGTTGACGCGCGTGAAGCGGCCCTCCGTCGAGACCAGCGCCTTGCCGATCGGCGCCTGGTCGAACGCGTTGCGGAAGCGCTCCTCGGCCTCGCGCAGCTCCTCGGCGGCGTGGCGCTCGGCCGTGATGTCGCGCGCGACCGTCTGCAGTTCGACGACGGTGCCGTCGGCGTCGCGGACGCTGCGCCCGCGCGTCTCCATCCAGACCCACCAGCCGCTCCTGTGGCGGAAGCGCGCCTCGTCGCGGCCCGGCCCATGATCGAGCACGGACTGCAGGTAGGCGCCGATGCGCTCCTGATCGTCGGGATGCACGATGTCGAGCGCGCGCTCGCCGATCAGCTCCTCGGGCTCGTAGCCGAGGAGGGCGCGGCAGGACGGCGAGACGTACGTGCGCAGGCCCTGCGGGTCGATGCTCGTGATCAGGTCGCTGGCGTTCTCCGCGAGCAGGCGGAAGCGCTTCTCCGACTCGGCCAGCGCGGCCACGACCTGCTGCTGCTCGGTCACGTCGACGAACGTCGAGACGATGCCGGTGACGACGTCGCCGTCGCGCAGCGTCCGCGCGTTGACGGAGATGAAGCGCAGCTCGCCGTCCGGCATCCGCAGGCCGACGAGCTGGCCGATCACGTCGCGGCCCGTCGCGAGCGCGACGCTGGAGGCCGACAGCTGCGGCGGGAACGCCGTGCCGTCGAGGTGGACGCCGCCCGCATCGCTGACCGACTGCCGGCCGACCAGCTCCGCGCGCGTGCGGCCCAGGATCCGCTCCGCGGCGGGGTTGACGTCCGTGATCGTCCCCTCGGCATCGCGCAGCACGACGCCCTGATGGAGGCCGTCGAGCACCTGCCGCAGGCTGGGAGCGGGGCGGGGGCCGCGCGGTGGCGGCCCGGGCGAGGCGGGGGTCGTGCTCACGCCTGGTGTATCGGCCGGATCTCAGGCGGGCATTACCCTCAGCCGTCAGGCCGATGCGAGCGACGGCCGCAGGGCGTGCAGCCGGCTCGCGATGATCGCATCGGCGGTCGCGGTGCTCGTCGCGTGGCCGCTGACGGCGGCCACGAACTCGTCGCCGCGCATGGCGTAGAGCGAGACGTCGGTCTCGGCGCGCAGCGTGGCCGTGCGGGGCACGCCGCGGATCAGCGCGATCTCGCCGAACCCGAGGCCCGGTCCGCGCGGGATGGCCTCGTCGTGCCCCGTGCGCTCGACGAGCATCGTGCCGGAGTCGACGAGGTAGTAGCGATCGCCGGGGTCGCCCTCGCGGAAGAGGACGTCGCCCGCGGCGAGCGCGACCGGCTCGAGCGCCTTCGCGAGCTGCTCGACGATCGCCTCGGGCAGGGGCGCGAAGATCGGGTCGCCGCGGAGCAGCGCGATGCGCCGGGGGTCGACCGTCGGCGCGTCGAGGTGCCGCAGCCGGTGCCAGACCGGCAGCGTGACGACGGGCAGCAGCAGCCCGGTCGCGATCAGCGTGGCCTTCACGCTCGCGACGTGGAGCAGCACGGGCGTGGCCGCGGCGCCGAGGGCGATGAACGCGATGAAGATGCCCTCGAGCACGCCGAAGACGCGCCCGAGCAGCTCGTCCGGCGTCGCGCGCTGCAGCAGCGTGATCGCGGAGACGTCGACGAGCGTGTTGCCGATGCCGACGAGCGCGAGCATGACGATCGCGAGCGGGTAGCTCGGCGCGATCCCGATCAACGCGATCGGGAAGCCCCAGAGCAGCAGCCCGAGCACGAACGTCGTCGTCAGCCGTGCGCGCTGCGAGAGCGCGAGCGCCGGCACCGCGCCCACGAGGCCGCCGATCCCCGTGACCGCCACGAGCACGCCGACGCCGCTGTCGCCCTTGTCGAGCAGCTGCAGGGCGATCACGACGGTGAGCACGTTGAGCGCGCCGGCGATCAGCACCTGCGCGCAGTAGAGGCCGACGAGCGAGCGCAGGTCGCCGTTGCGGACGATCGCCCCGATGCCCGCGAAGACGCCGCGGCCGCTCTCCGCGCTGCCGTCCCCGCCCGGTTTGTCGTCGGCCTCGGCGACGACGCCGGCGGCCCTGGCCACCGGCCGCACCCGCAGCACGGCGAGCGCCGAGAGCGCGTAGGCCGCGATGGGCACGGTGAAGGCGAGCGTCGTCCCGAACGCCGCGAGGATCACGGCGCCGATCGCGGGCCCGATCACGCTGCCCGTCGACTCGACCGTGATCGCGGTGACATTCGCGACCGTCAGCTCCTCGGGGTCGCGCACGAGCGAGGGCATCATCGCGGCCTGCGCCGGGCGGAACAGCGTCGCGACG
>DASXXY010000129.1:0-3423 GCA_036502805.1 Gaiellales bacterium
ACGGCGGGCGAGCGAGCCGATCCGCGCGGCGTAGGCATCTGCGATCGCGTCCCACGAGTAGGCCTCGGCCGTCCGGCGCGCGGCGGCGCCCCGGCGGGTGCGCTCGGCGGGTGCGGCCTCGAGCTCGCGCAGCACGGCGACGAGCGAGGCGCGGTCGGGCTCGAGCATCCACGGGCGCTCGAGCGTCTCGAGCGTGCCGATCGCGTGGCCGGGCAGCAGGCGCCGCTCGGAGGCGATGCGCCAGCAGGCGTCGTCGGGGCAGAACTCGTCGGTCGGGCCGCCGGCGGTGACGACGACCGGCAGGCCGCACGCCATCGCCTCGAGCACCGGCAGCGCGAAGCCCTCGCCGCGGTAGGGGTGCACGAGCACGTCGCAGGCGCGGTACAGCTCGGCGAGCTCGGCCCGGCTCAGCTCGTCCTCGAGGTAGTGCACGCGCGGCAGGGCGCCGGAGGCCGCGCGCTCGCGCAGCGCGTCCGCCATGGTCAGGCCGCGGTAGTAGGTCTGACCGCCCAGGTCCTTGATCACGAGCAGCACGTCGTCGCGGCCGGCGAACGCCTCGTCGTAGGCGGCGAGCAGGATGTCGGCGCCCTTGCGCGAGATCGTGCCGCCGACGAACAGCAGCCGTAGCGCCGCGTCGGGCAGCGCGGCGCGCGGGCCCTCGGGCGCGAGCGTCTCGAGATCGACACCGTTCGGCACGACGTGCACGCGGTCTGCGGCGACACCTGCCTCGAGGTACATCGAGCGCACGAACCCGGACGGCACCCAGACCTCGTCGACGTCGTCGCACAGGCCCTGCTGCCAGTCGGCCGGCAGCGAGCCGAACTCCCACGGCTGCACGAGCGCGAGCCGGCCGGCGGCCGGGCGCGTCAGGTCGGGCGGCCACTGGTGGCGGACCTCGACCTCGGGTGCGTGCGGCGTCGGCGCATCGCCGAGCGGGCCGTCCGTCGCGCGCCGCTCGAGCGCGATCTCCGGGTGGTCGGCGCGCAGGCGCTCCCCCACCTCGCGGTTGATCGTCGAGAGGCTCGAGGCGGTCGACTGGTCGCCGACCCAGCGGGTCGCGACCGGGCGGTCGTCGCGGCGCGGCGCGGTCGTGCGATCGCCCGTGTAGAGCTGCTCGAGCTCGTCGACGTAGGCGCTGAAGCTGCGCGGCTCCGTGATCCCGGCCTGCAGCCGCTCGAGCAGCCCGGGCTCACCGGCGAGCCGGTCGAGCGCGGCGGCGAGCGCCTCGGCGGAGCGGCCGTCGAACAGCAGCCCGTTCCGCTCGTGCTCCACCACATCGGGGATGCCGCCCATGTTCGCGCCGATCACCGGCACGCGGCCGGCGAGGCACTCGGCGACGACGAGCGGCGCGCAGTCCCACCACATCGACGGGATCACCGCGGCATCGAGGCCGGCCAGGATCGACGGCAGCTCGGCGTGCGAGAACGCGCCGGCGAGCTCGACGACCCCGCGCGTGTCCATCGCCGCGAGCTGCGCTGCGTAGGCGCGCGGCACCTCGCCGTGGATGCGGACGCGGATCTCGGAGGAGGCGAGCTGGGCCGCGCGCACGAGCAGCTGCGGGCCCTTGTGCGGGTAGGCGGAGCCGACGAAGCCGACGGTCAGCGGGCCGGCGAGGCGGCCCGGCACGCGGTCGCAGCCGAGCGCGTCCCAGATCGCGCCGTCCTCGGGCATCGCCTGTGGCACGACATCGAGCAGGTCGTGCGGGAAGCCGATGCCCTCGAGCGTGCGGCGCATCGCCTCGGAGACGGCGAGCACGCGGTCGACGCGCAGCGAGAAGCGCTCGCGCAGCTCGCTGCGGCGCTCCTCGTAGCCCGCGGCATCGCGAGAGCCGACGCAGGTCGCGCAGGCGCGGCCGTTCTCGCCCGGGCCGTCGCACAGCGACAGGTCCTCGCGGAACAGGTAGTTGCGCGCGCAGCCGAGCCAGTAGTTGTGGGTCGAGAAGACCGTGCGGATGCCGCGCGCGAAGGTCGCGTCGACGAGCGAGAGGCCGAGGTTGTGCAGGTTGTGCAGGTGCACGACGTCGGGCGCGACGCGGTCGAGCGTCTGCGCGAACGCATCGGCGATCTGCGGGTCGTCGAGCTCGCGGTGCGGGTGGCCGAGGTCGAGCAGGCCGTGCGGGCGGTTGTGCACCGACACGACCTCGACGCCGTCCTCGACGGTCGTGCGCACGGTGTAGGCGGGCGCGCCCTCGAGCGGCGCGACGCCGGCGGCGAAGACGGTCACCTCGTGCCCGCGCTGGGCGAGCTCCTTCGCGACGTAGCGCGGCACGATCGTGCCGCCGCCGGAGTCGGCGAAGCCGAAGGACGTCAGCAGGATGCGGCGGCCCGAGGCGGCGCGGCCAACGCGGTAGGGCGTCGCGGGGCCCTCGTCGGCGAGGCGGCGCCAGTCGGTCGCGAGCGCCGGCAGACCACGGGCATCGAAGGAGGCGGCGAGCACGCGGCGTGCGCGCTGCTCGGCGACCGGCCGCGGCAGCACGCTCCAGTCGAGCTCGGGCACCAGGTCGTCGAGCGGCCAGCCCGCGAGGTTCTTGCGCAGGGCCGCCTCGACCTCGGCGAGCTCGTGCGCCCTGCGCGACTCGTCGGAGAAGTTCGCGCCGTGGCGGCGGTAGAGCAGGATCGGGCCGCCGCCGACGTGCCGGAAGCGGAACTCCCGGACGGCGCGCAGCCACAGATCGAAGTCGTTGCACATCGGGAACGCCGGGTCGTACGTCCCGACCGCCTCGTACACGCGGCGGTGGATCATCGTCGAGGGGTCGATCAGGTTGTTCAGGCGCCGCACGAGCAGGTCGATCAGCGTGCGCCGCGGGTACTCGCCCGAGTTCCAGGCGCCGACCGCGCGGCCGTCCCCGTCGATCGTGACGGCGTCGCCGTGCACGATCCCGGTGTCCGGGAAGCGGTCGAACACGGCGACCTGACGGGCGATCCGGTCGGGCAAGGCGACGTCGTCGTGCCCCAGCCGCGCGATCAGCTCACCGCGCGCCTCGCGCACGATCGTGTCGTAGGCCGCGGCGATGCCGAGGTTCGTCTCGTGCCGGACGACGCGCACGCGGGCCGGGTCGAGGCCGGCGAGGATCCCCGCCGTGCCGTCGGTCGAGCCGTCGTCGACGACGAGCACCTCGAGATCGGCGTACGTCTGCTCGAGGCAGCTCTCGACCGCCTCGCGGAGGTAGCGCTCGCCGTTCCACGTGGCGATGGCGAACGTGACGCGTGGACCATGGGACTGCACGCGGCGTGCATCGGCACTCCCGGCGTATCGCTTGAGAACGGTACGACCACTCGTTGCAAGTGGTTCAGCTCGGAGCCCCTGCTGCCGATGACGCGCGTGTGGCCATCTCCGTGCTCCTGACGGGTCCGCGCGCGAGCGTGGACGCCGGCCTCCTCGCTCTCGCCGACGCTCCCCCGTCGGCGATCGAGCTGCTCGTCG
>DASXXY010000130.1:0-13025 GCA_036502805.1 Gaiellales bacterium
CGAAGATCAAGGCGGCCTTCGAGCAGATCGCCGGCGCGGAGGTATGGGGGACGAAGCGCGATCCCGACACGGTGGCGACGCTCGAACACCCAGCCGATCTGATCCAGGCCGGCGTGCCCAACCTCGGCTGGAACAAGATGACCGCCTGGTACGGCGGCGAGGAGGGCGGGCACATCGGCTTCTCGCCGATCGCGCCGCTCACGGGCGGCGACGCGGTGCGGGTGCGCGACCTCCTGCGCGGCGTGATCGAGGAGCGCGCGGGGCTCGACTACATCGCCGCGAACCTGGCCGTCAGCGCGCGCAGCTTCGCGCACGTCACGCTCGTCCTCTTCGACACCAAGAACGAGCCGCAGGCCCGGCGCGCCTACGACACGTCGCGGCTGCTCGTCGTCGAGGCCGCCAAGCAGGGCTACGGCGAGTACCGCGCGCACCTCGACTTCATGGACATCGCGGCCGAGCAGTACTCGTTCAACGACCACGCCTACCGGCGCTTCACGGAGACGATCAAGGACGCGCTCGACCCGAACGGGATCCTCTCGCCCGGCAAGCAGGGCATCTGGCCGAGGGCGCTGCGCGAGCAGCGCGGCCGCTGAGCTCAGCTGCGCAGCTCCGACGCCGGAAGGTCGTCCGGCAGCGGGATGTCCTGCGGCACGCCGGCCGGCTCGGCGTCGTCCCACGACCCCCAGACGACGCCGTCGCGACCCTCGTGCGTCCCCGGCACGCCTCCGAGCGCGACGATCGCGAGCCGCCCTGGCCCGCGGTTCACGAGCTGCCGGCGCACGCCCGGGCCGACGCGCGCGAGCTCCCCGCGCGCGACGTCGTGGGCCTCGCCCTCGACGATCAGCGTGAGCGTGCCGTCCCAGACGAGGAAGACCTCCTCCTGGCGCGTGTGATCGTGGATGCGTCCCCGCTGGCCCGGGTCGAGCAGCAGCAGGTTGAGGCCGAGGCCGCTCGCCTCGAGCGGGCGGCGCAGCGAGACGAGGCGGTCCTCGCTCGCGAGATCGAGCGCGGTGCGTGTGAAGCCGGAGTCGGTCATGCGCCGATGCTATTCGGGGCTGGCACCGACGGGGATTGGGAGGCAGCGCCGATGTGCAGGGAGCTGCGCGCTCATAGCGTCATCGGTGCGAGCGCGCCACTGCGCCGCCCGGATCGAGGAGGGACTCCATGCACGCATTCCATGCGCCGCGCGCCGCGCGGCGGCTCGCAGGCAGCGGTGCGCTGACGCTTGCGGTGCTGGCGACGGCCGCCGTGCCGGCGCTGGCCGGCGCCACCGCCACGCACGCGCAGCGACGGACGACGCTCGTCCTGCGCTTCTACTCCGTGACGACGAGCTTCACCTACACGACCGCGGCCGGCAAGGTGCTGGCCCAGCCGCCCGACCACCCCGCGGCGGGCGACCGGCTCGAGCTCACGGACGTCGACTACAAGGGCAGCCACGCGCATCACGCCAAGCGCTGGACGGCGAGCGATCACACGCTCTGCAGCTTCGGCGCCGGCGGTGGCGCGCCGACCTGCGACGGGCAGGCCGCGATCGGGGGCAACCAGCTGCTCCTGTTCCACACGGCGGGCGGCGGCCAGGGCGGCCCGACGGTCGTGAGTGGCGGCACGGGGCGCTACGCCGGCGCGACGGGGACGGTCGACATGACCGAGATCAGCGGCACGAACGACTCCGACGTCGTCGTGACCGTCCAGCTCGCGAAGTAGCGACGCGCCGGCGTGCCGAGCGAGCAGCCCCGGAGGCGCCTCCGGGGCTGCTGCGTGCGCGCGCGGCGATCTGCCACGCTCCTCGCATGGATGACTATCGCGACGTCAATCGCGCGAGCTGGGACGAGCGCGTCGCAGCGCATGCCGCCTCGCCGGACTACGCCGTCGCGCGCTTCGCCGACGACCCGGCGTTCCTGAGCGAGGTCGTGACGTTCGACCGGCCGCGCCTCGGCGACATCGCGGGCCTCGATGCCGTGCACCTGCAATGCCACATCGGCACCGACACGGTGTCGCTCGCGCGCCTCGGCGCGCACATGACGGCGCTCGACTTCTCGGCACCCGCGCTCGAGCAGGGCCGCCGCCTCGCCGCGGCCGTCGGGGCCGACGTCACGTTCGTCGAGTCGGATCTCTACGGCGCGCCCGCGGCGCTCGGCAGCGGGCGCTTCGACCTCGTCTACACCGGCGTTGGCGCGCTCTGCTGGCTGCCCGACATCCGCCGCTGGGCCGAGGTCGTGGCGAGCCTGCTGAAGCCCGGCGGGCGCCTCTTCATCCGCGAGGGCCATCCCGTGCTGTGGGCGCTGGGCGATCCCCTGCCCGGGGGCGCGCTCGCGCTCGAGTACTCCTACGTCGAGCAGCCCGAGGCGCTGATCTTCGACGAGGGTGGGACGTACGTCCAGACCGACGTCGTGTTCACGCACAACACCACGCACGAGTGGAATCACGGGATCGGCGAGATCATCAGCGCCGTGTTCGCCGCCGGCCTCCAGCTGACGGCGTTCGAGGAGCACGACAGCGTGCCCTGGAACGCCTTCCCCGGCTTCATGGACGAGATCGGCGGCGGCGAGTTCCGACTCACCGACAGGCCCGAGCGGCTCCCCCACAGCTACACGCTGCAGGCGCGCAAGCCGGCCTGACCCGCGACCGCGCGCCCAGGCAATACGATCGCCCGCATGGGACTGACAGACGCAAACGGCGTGCAGCTCTACGCCGAGCAGGCAGGACAGGGCGACGACGTCGTCTTCATCTCGGGGCTCGCGGACGAGGGCGCGTGCTGGGTCGATCAGGTCGCCGGCCTGAGCGACCGCTGGCACATCACGACGTTCGACAACCGCGGCGTCGGGCAGTCGGAGACGCCGACCGGCGAGTACCGCATCGCGAGCTTCGCCGAGGACACGGCGGCGCTCATGGACACGCTCGGGATCGAGCGCGCGCACGTCGTCGGCTCGTCGATGGGCGGCGCGATCGCGCAGGAGCTGGCGCTCGCGCATCCCGGCAAGGTGCGGAGCCTCGTCCTCAACGGCACCTACTGCCGCGGCGACCACTTCTTCCGCGAGGTCATCCGCAGCTGGCAGTGGGCGGCCAAGAAGTCCGACAACCTGCGCGACTTCCTGAACGTCGTCAACCTCTGGTGCTTCGCGCCCAAGATCTACAACGACGGCACGATGGAGGAGTGGCTGACCGCCGCCGCCGAGAGCCCGAACGCGCAGTCGGTCGACGCGTTCTGCCGCTCGGCCGACGCGCTCATCGAGCACGACAGCTACGACCGCGTCGACGCGATCTCGGTGCCCACGCTCGTGACCGTCGGCGAGCTCGACCTCTGCCTGCCCGAGCGCTTCGGCCGCGAGCTCGCCGGGCGCATCCCGGGCGCGCGCTTCGAGGTCATCCCGCAGCAGGGCCACCAGCCGTTCCAGGAGGGGCCCGCGGAGTACACCGCGCTGCTCGCCGAGTTCTGGTCGGGGGTGCCGGCGGGCTGAGCGCCGCGCATGGCCGGCTCAGGCCAGGCGCTTCTCGAACCAGTGCTGCGCGTAGGGGTCGTCGCTGAAGGCGGAGACCTCGCCGTAGCCCTCGGCGCGGTAGAGGTGGATCGCCTCCGTCAGCGCGCCGTTCGTCTCCAGCCGCAGGGCGCGAGCACCGCCCGCGCGAGCGTGGCGCTCGAGCGCGCGCAGGAGGCGGCGGCCGAGGCCCGAGCCGCGGGCCTCAGGCGCGATCCACATGCGCTTGATCTCGGCAGGCGCGGCGCCGTGGAAGAGCACGGCGCCACAGCCGACCGCGTCTGCACCGAGCCGCGCCAGCAGCAGGACGCCCGCCGGCGGGCGCATCCGGGCGGGATCCGCCGGGATGCTCCGCGCCGGATCGAAGCCGCTGTCGAAGCGCTGCGCCAGCTCGGCGAAGAAGCTGCCGATGCACCAGGCGGCGTCGGCGCTCGCGGGATCCTCCGGCGCGATCGTGAAGCGGGAGGCGCGCAGCAGGCGCTCGACCTCCGCCATCGCGGCGACGAGCCGGACGCGCTCGTCGTCGTCGAGCGGCGCGAGCGTCTCGGCCGCGAGCTCGTCGGCGAGGGCGTCCAGGGCGCCGCGCTCGGCGAGCCCGCTCGCCGTCAGGCGGGCGCGACGGACGCGGCGGTCGGCGGCGGTCTCCTCGACGTCGACGAGCCCCTGCGCCTCGAGCGAGCGCAGGAGCCTGCTCGCGTAGCCCGAGTCGAGCTGGAGGCGGCGGCGCAGCTCGCGCACGTCGAGGCCGTCGCGGCCGATCTCCCAGAGCACGCGCGCCTCGCCGAGCGGGCGGTCGCGGCCGAGGAAGCGCTCGTCCAGGGCGCCCGCGCGCTCGGTCGCGATGCGGCTGAAGCTGCGCACCTGCGCGACCATCTCGGCGCTCATCCTCTGACTCTAGTCAGACGACTCGGCGGGTGCAAATCGAGCCGGACGCGGCGCGTCAGACGCGGATGATCTCGACCCCGGCCTCGGCCAGCATGCGCGTCCCCGCCGTCGGCGGGTCGGCGAGGTACGCCACCTGCACGCGGTGGGCGGGCGCGATCACGTTGAGGCCGCGCCCGTCGAACTTGCGCGACGTCGCGACGAGCACCACGGTCGCGGCCTGGCCGATCATGGCGCGCTTGACCTCGGTCTCGAGCGGGTCGGGATCGGTCAGGAAGCCCTCGCCGGAGATGCCCTTGACCGAGAACACGGCGCGGTCGGCGTAGAAGCCCTCGATCGCCCTGATCGTCTCGGCGCCGACGAACGACTGCGTGAGCGGGCGGAACGAGCCGCCGAGGCCCACGAGCTTGAGATTCGTGCTCTCGGCGGAGGCGACGAGGCTCATCACGGGCAGCGAGTTCGTCAGCAGCGTCGCGTTGACGCCGAGCTCGAGCAGCTGCTCGACGGCGAAGTAGCTCGTCGTCGAGGAGTCGACGAAGATCGTCTCGCTGGGCTCCGTGCTGGCGGCGATCGCGTGCGCGAGGCGCTGCTTCTCGGCGGCCTCCTGGTCGAGCCGGCTGCGGAAGGAGTCCTCGTGCCCGGCGAGCTCGGGGAGCACCGCGCCGCCGTGGGTGCGGCGCAGCCGGCCCTCCGCGGCGAGGATCGCGAGGTCGCGCCGCGCCGTCATCGAGGAGATCGCGAACGCGCGCTCGAGCGTCGCCACCGAGACGCTGCCGCGCTCGGCGAGCATGGCGACGATCAGGCGCCTGCGCTCCTCCGGAACGACCGGCGGGGAGCTTGCGGACGGACTTTGCTCGAGCATCGCCGTCTCAATCTACAGAGCAGTGGCAGGCCCGGGGGCGCGCGGCTCGCGCTCTTGCATCGGAAGGCACGTATGTGCTACAAGCCGTTCCCATATGTTCGAGTCTAGCGATTTGGGGCCCAACGCAAACGTGAGTGATCATCGAAACGATCACTGTGATGCGATGGGAGCCCACCCCGCGGACGTCTGGAACGGGATCACGCGAGCGGCGATTCGCTCGCGGCGGCTTCCGTGTCGAAAGGGGGATCGCCGACCGACGTCCTAGAGCCACGGCGCTGTGGCTCACCCGGCTCCCCCGGTGCCCGGGTGGCGCGCCTCACCGAAATCCCGCTCGATCCCAATACTGAAAGGTGTCCCATGCTGTTGACACGGGGGCGTCGCGCACGGCGCGTCGCCATGATCGCGAGCGTCGTCGCGCTCGTCACGGCCGGAACGGCCGTCGCCGCATCGTCGGTCGGCTCGCTCGACAAGGGCAAGACGGTGTTCTTCATCCCGAAGGACACGCTCAACCCGTACGAGGTCATCGCCGACCGGGGCGGCAAGCTCGCGCTCACGGCGATCGGCGACAAGCAGGTCGTCCAGTCCGGCACGAAGGACACGGCTGCAGCACAGCTGCCCGCCGTGCAGACGGCGATCCAGACCGGCGCCAGCGCGATCGTGATCGCCGGCAACGATCCTGCGGCGCTCTGCCCGCAGCTCAAGCAGGCGATGGCCAAGGGCATCGCGGTCGTCACGTTCGACTCCGACACCAACTGCCGCCAGCTCTTCATCAACCAGGCCGACACGGAGACGATCGGGCGCAGCCAGATCCAGACCCTCGGCAAGGAGATGGGCTACAAGGGCGAGTTCGCGATCCTCTCGGCCGCCTCGACGGCGTCCAACCAGAACGCCTGGATCAAGTACATGAAGCTCGAGCTCAAGCTGCCCAAGTACAAGAACATGAAGCTCGTGAAGATCTACTACGGCAACGACGACCCGGCGCAGTCGCTGCAGGCGACGGAGTCGATGCTGCAGGCCTACCCCGACCTCAAGGGCATCGAGTCGCCCACGACGGTCGGCATCTCCTCGGCCGCCCAGTACCTCTCGAACTCGAAGTACAAGGGCAAGGTCGTGCTCCAGGGCCTCGGCCTGCCGAGCCAGATGAAGAAGTACCTCATGAACAACACGCTCAAGGACTTCGCGCTCTGGAACCCGGAGAACCTCGGCTACCTCGCGGCCTACGCCGCGGCGGCCATCTCCTCGGGCGACATCAAGGGCCAGGTCGGCGAGTCGTTCAAGGCCGGCAAGCTCGGCACGTACAAGATCATCAAGGGCGCAGGCGGCCCCGAGGTCGTGCTCGGGCCCCCGTTCCTGTTCAACAAGAAGAACGTGGCCAAGTTCAAGTTCTGAGAAGCTCCCGTGTGGGCCGCCGACCGGCGGCCCACACGGCCTCTCGACCCCATGGCCCAGAGAATCTGCTTTCAGCTCCAGGTGCGCCCTGAGCACATCGCCGAGTACCGCGCACGGCATGCCGCCGTGTGGCCCGAGATGCGCGCTGCCCTCTCCGAGGCCGGCTGGCGCGACTACTCGCTCTTCCTCTCACCGACCGGCATGGTGATCGGCGTGTGCGAGGTGGACGACTTCGACGCCGCGCGCAGCGCGATGGAGAGGACCGACGTGAACGCGCGCTGGCAGCGCGAGATGGCGCCGTTCTTCGAGGGGCTCGGCGACCAGCGCCCCGACGAGGGCCTCGCGCTGCTCGACGAGATCTTCCACCTTGCCTGACGCCGGCGCTCCCACGCCGCCGGCGCCCGCGGCCGAGGCCGCGCCGCTGCTCGTCGTCGAGCACGCGACGAAGAGCTTCGGCGCCGTGCAGGCGCTCGCGGACGGCTTCATCGAGCTGCGCCGCGGCGAGGCGCACGCGCTCGTCGGCGAGAACGGCGCCGGCAAGTCGACGCTCGTCAAGGTCCTCGCCGGCGTGCACCGGCCCGACAGCGGTCGCGTGCTGATCGACGGCGAGGAGGTCGTCTTCGACACGACCGCGCAGTCGCACGCCACGGGCATCGCGATCATCTTCCAGGAGCCGACGCTGTTCCCCGACCTGACGGTCGCCGAGAACGTCTTCATCGGCGCGCAGCCGCTGCGCAGCGGCCGCCGCATCGACCGCCGCACGATGCGCCGCGAGGTCGAGCGGCTGTTCGCCGAGCTGGGCGTCAAGCTCGACCCCGACCGCATCGCGCGCGGGCTCTCGATCGCCGACCAGCAGATCGTCGAGATCGCGAAGGCGCTCTCGGCGCAGGCGCGCGTGATCGTGATGGACGAGCCGACCGCTGCGCTGACGGCGACCGAGGTCGACCGCCTCTTCCGCGTCGTCGAGACGCTGCGCGCCCAGGGCGCCGCGGTGCTCTTCATCTCGCACCGCCTCGACGAGGTCTTCGCGCTCTGCCAGCGCGTGACGGTGATGCGCGACGGCCGCCACGTCTCGACGTCCCCGACGGACGCGACGACGACGCAGCAGCTGATCCACGCCATGGTCGGGCGCGACATGGACGCGCTTTTCCCCAAGCAGGTCGCGCCCGTCGGCGAGACCGTGCTCAAGGTCGAGCGCCTGACGCGCGAGGGCGTCTTCACGGACGTCTCGTTCCAGGTCAAGGCGGGCGAGATCGTCGCGCTGGCGGGCCTCGTCGGCGCCGGCCGCTCCGAGGTCGCGCGCGCCGTCTTCGGCATCGACAGGGCGGACGCGGGCAGCGTCGAGGTGCACGGCCGCACGCTGCCGCCGGCCTCGCCGAACGCCGCCATGGCGGCCGGCATCGGCTTCGTGCCCGAGGACCGGCGCCAGCAGGGCCTCGTGATGCCGCTCTCGCTCGAGCGCAACATGGCGCTCGCCTCGCTGCAGCGCCTGCGCCGCTACCTGCTCATCCCGCGTCTCTCCGAGCGCCGCTTCGCGAGCGAGTGGGCGACCAGGCTGCAGCTGCGCTACGGGCGCCTGAGCGATCCGGCCTGGACGCTCTCGGGCGGCAACCAGCAGAAGGTCGTGCTCGCCAAGTGGCTCGCGCGCGAGCCCTCGCTCCTGATCGTCGACGAGCCCACGCGCGGCATCGACGTCGGCACGAAGGCCGAGGTGCACCGCCTGCTCTCCGACCTCGCGAACCAGGGCGTCGCGATCCTCATGATCTCGAGCGAGCTGCCCGAGGTGCTCGGGATGGCCGACCGCGTGATCGTGCTCTTCGAGGGCCGCGTCGCGGGCGAGTTCGACCGCAGCTCCGCCGACGAGGTCTCGATCATGCGCGCCGCGGCCGGCCTCGGCGACGAGGAGGCCGCATGAGCGGCATCGACGCCGCGCTCGCCGGCGCCCCGCGCGCCCGCGCCCATCACCTGGCCGAGATCGTCGTGCGCTTCCGTGAGCTCGGGATCGTGCTCGCGCTGCTGATCGTCGTCGGCGGCACGTCGATCGACAACAGCCGCTTCCTCAGCAGCACGAGCCTGCAGCAGCTGCTCTCGGGCGCCGCGATCGTCGCGCTGCTCGCGATCGGCGAGACGCTCGTGATCGTGACGCGCAACGTCGACCTCTCGATCGGCTCGATCCTCGGGCTCTCGGCCTACGCCACGGGCGCGATCTACGTGCACCACCCGGGCGTCAGCCTCGTGCTCGTGATCCTCGCCGGCGCGGCCATCGGCCTCGCCTGCGGCATCGTCAACGGCGCGATCACGACGCTCTGCCGCGTGCCGAGCCTCGTCGTCACGCTCGGCACGCTGTACGTCATCCGCGGGCTCGACGCGAGCTGGGCCGGCGGCAACCAGATCAACTCCTCGAGCCTGCCCGACTCGTTCAACGAGCTCGGCTACGGCAAGCTCCTCGGCGTGCCCTACCTCGGGCTGATCACGATCGCCTGCGTGATCGTCGCGACCTACGGCATGCGCTCGTACCGCTCGGGCCGCGACCTCTACGCGATCGGCTCGAACCCCGAGGCCGCGCGCCTCGCCGGCATCCCGGTCGACCTGCGCGTGTTCGCCACGTTCGCGATCAGCGGCGCCATCGCCGGCTTCGCGGGCGTGCTCTGGCTCGCGTTCTTCGGCTCGGTCGACTCGACCGCGGGCACGGGCTACGAGTTCGAGGTCGTGGCCGCGGTCGTGGTCGGCGGCGTCGCGATCTTCGGCGGCAGCGGCAGCGTGCTCGGGGCCGCGCTCGGCGCGCTCCTGCTCAACACGATCGCGAGCTCGCTCGTCGTGATCAACGTCTCGTCCTACTGGGTGCAGGCGATCCAGGGGGCGCTGCTCGTGATCGCGATCGCGTTCGACCGCCTGATCAGCCTGCGGCTCGCACCGGCGCTGCGGACACGGAGGAGCACGCGTGAGTAGCGAGACCGCACGCACGGCGCCCGCGGCGCCCACGCTCCTGCAGCGGCTGATGCGCTGGGAGAGCGCGCTCGTGCTGCTCCTGATCGGCACGGTCGTGCTCGGCGACCGGCTCTCGCCGGCGTTCCTGAAGTCGGGCAACTTCTTCTACGTCGGCCTCAACATCGGCGAGGTCGCGATCATCGCGCTGCCGCTCGCGCTGATCGTGATCACGGGCGAGATCGACCTCTCGGTCGCGTCCATGCTCGGGCTCTCGGGGACGATCCTGGCCGACCTCACCTCGCGCGGCGTGAACGTCTGGATCGCGATGGCGATCACGCTCGCGTTCGGGTTGCTGATGGGCCTCTTCAACGGCCTGCTCGTGACGAAGGTCGGCCTGCCGTCGCTCGCGGTCACGATCGGCACGCTCACGCTCTACCGCGGCATCGCGCAGATCGTGCTCCCGAACAGCTCGCTGGGCGGCTTCCCGGAGTCGCTCACGAACATCGGCGTCGTACCCATCCGCGGCACGCAGATCCCCTGGTCGATCGCGATCTACGCCGTGCTCGTCGTGGGCTTCGCGGTCACGCTGCACGCGACGCCGGTCGGCCGCGCGATCTTCGCGATCGGGTCGAACCAGGAGGCCGCGTACTTCTCGGGCATCCGCGTGAAGCGCATCAAGCTCGGCCTCTTCGTGCTCTCGGGCTTCTTCTGCGCGCTCGCCGGCATCCTCTTCACGCTGCGCTTCGCGAGCGCGCGCTACGACGCCGGCACCGGCCTCGAGCTGAACGCCGTGCTGATCGTGCTGCTCGGCGGGATCTCGATCTTCGGCGGCCGCGGGACGATGCTCGGGCTCGTGCTCGCGACGTGCGTGATCGCCGCGCTGCAGAGCGGGCTGACGCTGCACCTGATGTCGCCGCAGGATCAGAACGTCGTCATCGGCGGCCTGCTCGTCGCGAGCGTGATCCTGCCGAACGCGTCGTCGATCTACGGGCGGGCGCGGACGCGAATCGCGAGCGCGGGGGCGCGCAGGGCGAGCCGGCGCGTGACGCCGTCCGGAGGCCCGTCGTGAGCGCGCCCGCGCGCGAGCGCCCGCGCGTGGGACTCATGGGCATCGGGCTCGCCGCCTACTGGCCGCAGTTCGAGGGGCTGCACGAGCGCCTGCTCGGCTACCAGCGCGAGGTCGAGGCGCGGCTCGCCGCGCTCGGCGCCGACGTCGTCTCGGCCGGGCTCGTCGACAGCGCCGAGGGCGCGCGCGAGGCCGGCGACACGCTCGCCGCCGGCCGCGTCGACGTCGTCATGGTCTACGCGGCCACGTACGCGACCTCCTCGCAGGTGCTGCCCGCCGTGCAGGCCGCGAAGGCGCCGGTCGTGATCCTCAACCTGCAGCCCGCGCGCACGCTCGACTACGAGGGCATGACGACGGGCGAGTGGCTCGCGAACTGCTCCGCCTGCTGCGTCCCCGAGCTCGCGGGCGCATTCACGCGGGCGCGCGTCCCGTACCACACGGTGACGGGCACGCTGCTCGAGGACGACCCCGCGTGGACGCGCCTGCGCGGCTGGATCGAGGCCGCGGCGGCCGTGCGCGGCGTGCGGCGCGCGCGCTTCGGCTTCCTCGGCCACAACTACCCCGGCATGCTCGACATGTACTCCGACTTCACGCAGATCCAGGCGCAGATCGGGGCGCACGTCGAGATCCTCGAGATCGACGACCTCGTCGCGCGCGTCGAGGGCGCGAGCGCCGCCGAGGTGGCGCGCAAGGGCGACGAGATCCGCGCCGCCTTCGAGCTCGCCGTCCCCGGCGCCGATCCGATCGCGGGCGAGATCGAGCCCGAGCGCTTCGAGTGGTCGGCGCGCGTCGCCGCCGGGCTCGACCGGCTCGTCGGCGACTTCGCGCTGGACGGCCTGACGTACTACTACCGCGGCCTCGGCGACAACGTCAACGAGCGCGTCGGCGCCGGCCTGATCGTCGGCAACTCGCTGCTCACCGCGCGCGGGATCCCGACCGCCGGCGAGGCCGACCTGAAGACGAACGTCGCGATGTTCCTGCTCGACCGGCTCGGCGCCGGCGGCTCCTACACCGAGTTCTACGGCCTCGACTTCGACGAGTCCTTCGTGCTCATGGGCCACGACGGCCCCGGCCACGTCGCGATCGCCGACGGCCGCCCCGTGCTGCGCGCGCTCAGGCTGTTCCACGGCAAGGCGGGCGCCGGGCTCTCGGTCGAGATGAAGGTGCGGCTCGGGCCGGTCACGATCCTCGGGCTCTCGCAGACCGCAGACGGCCGCCTCAAGCTGCTCGCGGCCGAGGGCGAGTCGATCGCGGGCCCGACGTTCCGGATCGGCAACACGAACTCCCGCATCCGCTTCGCGAGCGGCCCGGCGGCGTTCATGGACGCCTGGTGCGCGCAGGGGCCGACGCATCACGTCGCGCTCGGCGTCGACCACCGGGCCGGCGACATCGGCCGCATCGCGGCGCTGCTCGGCCTCGAGCTGGCGGTCGTGGCGTGAGCCGCCCGCACGCCTACGCCGCGATCGACCTCGGAGCCGAGAGCGGCCGCGTCGTCTGCGGGCGCCTCGCGGGCGAGCGCATCGAGCTGACGGTCGCGCACCGCTTCCCCAATCGCCCGGTGCGGCTGCCGGACGGGCTGCGCTGGAACCTCCTGTCGCTCTTCGCCGAGGCGCTCGACGGCCTGCGCGCGGCGGCCGCCGAGAACGAGATCCGCAGCGTCGGCGTGGACGCCTGGGGCGTCGACTACGCGCTCCTCGACGCGGGCGGCCGCGTGCTCGGGCTGCCGTTCCACTACCGCGACGAGCGCACCGACGGCATGGTCGAGCGCGCGCACGCGCGCGTCTCGCGGGACGAGCTGTACCGCGCCACGGGCATCCAGACGATGCCGATCAACACGCTCTTCCAGCTGCTCGCGGAGGAGGACGGCGACGGCCTCGCCGCCGCCTCGCGCATCGCGCTCGTGCCCGACCTGATCGCGAGCTGGCTCGGTGGCGAGGTCGCCAACGAGTCCACCGCCGCCTCCACGACCGGTCTCCTCGACGCGCGCAGCGGGCGCTGGGCGGACGGCCTGATCGAGCGCCTGGGCCTGCCGCCGCGCATCTTCGGCGAGCTCGTCGAGCCCGGCACCGTCGTCGGCTCGCTGCTCCCGCAGCACGGCCTCGGCGCGTACCCCGTGTGCGCGGTCGCCGCCCACGACACGGCCTCGGCCTTCGTCGCAGCCCCGCTGCGCGGTCACGGCTCGGCGGTGCTCTCGAGCGGCACGTGGTCGCTGCTCGGGCTCGAGCTCGACGAGCCGGTGCTGGACGACGACGCGCTGGCCTTCAACCTCTCGAACGAGCGCGGCGTCGACGGCACGACGCGGCTGCTGCGCAACGTCATGGGCCTCTGGCTGCTGCAGGAGTGCCGCCGCTCGCTCGCGCCGACGGGCGCGCGCGAGTACGACGACCTGCTGCGCCTGGCCGAGGCGGCGAGCGACGACGTC